>JBMTJR010000158.1:0-5774 GCA_049438565.1 Kiritimatiellia bacterium | reverse complement strand
GCCTCCCGGCATGAACAATCGCTGGCCGAACGCGAAAAGGCGGTTGGACATATTCGCACCACCGATTTGAGCCTTTTCTTTCATCCCTCCCCGGCTGGTTCCCCTGCCCGTCTGTTCACCGCCGAGGTCACTCTGGGGATTGACCACTTCCGGGGATATCTGGGCAGCCTCAAAAATATCTTCGGCGGGGAAATCCGGAGTTATCAGAAAACCCTGGACCGGGCCCGCCGGGAAGCCCTGATGCGGGTTGTGGAACAAGCGCATGCCGAAGGCTACAATGCGATCGCAAATGTCCGGCTGGAATTTGTGGATGTTTCCGGAAGTGCCAACATGGCAAAAAGACCCGCCATGGTTTCGATTCTCGCCTCCGGAACGGCTTACATCACAAAAAGTCCGCTGAACGGAGAGGAACGGCCCGTAATCCCTCCCCCGGTCATCGTTTGATGAAAAAGCGGAGCGGGACAGACGATTCGGTCTTTTCTGAACCCCAGTTTCAGAGTCCGCCAGCCTCCAGCCTTTCCTCCCGGGAGGCCCCATTGAACTCCGTCTGGATGGAGCCACTCCCGGCATCCGGCCTGAAGGGTTCGGTTCTCTACAAAGAATGGTACCGCAAACAAAAGGCCTGTCACCGCCCGGCAGCGGCATGGACCCGTACGGTGCTGTTTGCTTTGCTGGCAGGACCTTTGGCTGTGGCTTCTGCGTTTCTGATCGAACACCCCGGTTCCGGAATCCTTATGCTTGTGGTGGCAGGCCCATTGATTGAGGAGCTGGGGAAAGTGCTGCTTCCCCTGATGACGGTTGAGAAAAATCCGGCCCGGTTTACCCGCAAAAGTCAGCTTCTTCTCTGTGCGGTGGCCGGGGGACTGGTGTTTTCGATCATTGAAAATCTCATTTATCTGCATGTGTACCTGCCCGACCCCGGACCGGGGCTCATTTGGTGGCGATGGACTGTCTGCGTCGCTCTGCATGTCGGCTGCAGTTTTCTGGCCGGTTGGGGAGTGGCCAAATGCTGGCAGGAGGCGGATGAACGTGAAGAACCCGCCCGGCTTGAAACCGCAGCCCCTCTCCTTTTGGTGGCAGTGGGGATTCACGGAGTCTACAACCTGATGGCCACATTTCTGGATCCTCTGTTTCAATAACCGCAGATTCTCGCAGCCATGCCATCGCCTTCCCCCCTCTCTGAAGTTGCGCAGAAACAGCTGGATCAGTTAAAATCCCTCTGTCCCATGCGACTTTCCTCTTACCAAATCGGGTCTTTTTCCGTGCATCTGTGGACCGCCTGCGACATCGACCCTCTGCTCAATCAGCTTATGGAGAAAGAGGAATCCCACCCGGATGTGATCGATGAACGGATGCCCTACTGGGCCGAGCTTTGGCCCTCCAGTCTGCTGATGGCCGAGACGATTGCGGCGCGAGCATCTTCTCTGCCGCAGGGACACTGGATCGAGTGGGGATGCGGCCCCGGACTGCCCGGTCTGCTGGCAGCCAAAGCCGGCCGGCCGGGCATTTTCAGCGACTATATGCAGGAGGCGCTGTGGTTGAGCCGTCTCAATGCCCTGCAGAATGAATGTTCGGATCAGACAGAGTTCATACAGCTGGACTGGAGAACTCCGCCTGCCGACCTGAAAGCGGACTGGATTTTGGCCGGAGATGTCGCCTACGAAAAACGCAATTTCGAGCCACTGTTTGAAACCTTCCGTCAGCTGCTCACTCAGAATGGGGAGATCTGGCTGGGAGAGCCGGGACGTCCGATTGCAGAAAGCTTTTTTCTGGGCATGGAGGATGCGGGTTGGCGCCGGGAAATCCTGAACCGCCGGGAGGACCTCCGGGTGCACCGTTTCACCCGGTTTTAGCGGTACCAGGTGATGTAGATATAGGCGATAATGGTGAGCATCACCACACAGCCCACCATGAGCAGGCGCCCCCGCATCTCCTCATGCTGGAGCAGGTGGGATTGTTCCTCCAGCCATTGTCTGTGCTTTTCCTCTTCAAGTTGTGTGGTCTCCAGATCAATCATGATCTCGTCAATGGCCTCCGCCACCTCTTCGAAAGAGTCGAAACGGTCTTCAGGCTCCGTGGCCATCATCCGTTGCAACAGCACTGCAGTCGGTGCGGAGATATGGCTGGCATATTCACGGATATCCGGAGAAGGAACTTCAAAGCGGCGGAGAACCACCTCTTTTGACGTTTTTCCGGGAAAGGGAGGGTATCCGGAGAGGATATGCCAGAAACTGGCCCCCAGACTGAACTGATCAGAACGGGCATCCGCTTTCTGACCTTTGGCTTTTTCCGGGGAAATATACAGCGGCGTTCCCAGAATGCGGTCATCCTCCCCCCCGCCAATCCTGGCAATCCCGAAATCAGAGAGTTTGGCATTCCCGTCTTTATCCATGAGAATATTTGCGGGTTTGATATCCCCATGCAAGACACCTTTCTTTTCCGCATCCGCAAGCCCTTCCGCCATTTGCAGCATGACATCCAGCCAACCCAGTTCATCCTGAGGGGTTTCAGCGTCAATACACTCATCCAGACGGATTCCCTCCACCAGTTCCATCACGATGTAGGGCTGATCATTCTCCTGGCCAAAACTGTAAATATGAACAATGTTTTTGTGATTCAGAGCCGCAGCGGCTTTAGCCTCCTTCAGCAGGCTCTCCACGAACTGGGGATCTCTGCCAAATTTCGGGTTGAGCACTTTCAGCGCAACCTGACGGTTCAACTGAGCGTCTCTGGCGAGAAAAACGGTTCCCATACCGCCACGACCGAGTTCCTGCATCAGGAAATAATTTCCAAACCGGCCGGGAACGGTCAGTATTTCTTCACAAACGGGACACTCGATTTCCTGAAACACATGAAATTCGGAAATTTCCAGAATTTCACCGCAATGCTTACATGCGGTTCTCCCCAGCTTTTCGATCCGGATAATGATGTTTGACTCGCCTTCAATATCCATTTCGAAATCTTTCCTTTAGAAAATTTCGATGATCACATTCTTTAAGGTAGAGAGATCCAGAGCTTTTTGAATAACGATAATTCTATCCACAGGAAGTTGGCGGCCATCCCAGCCGACCAGAATTCCACGGTCAAACCCTCTTCCTACAGCGACATTGGTTGCGAGGGGAAGATCCGGAAAAGGCCCGTTTTTAAGGTCCACCATTCCAACAAGGGTCGCATCTACGTACAGACTCAACTGGAAGCTGGGCTCTGAACCATCCTCCCGATAGCCGTCCCAGGTCAATGAATAGATCTGCTGAGTTCCAACACGAATTGCATCACTGGGAAGCGACTGAACCAGAAGATTCTGTTTTCCATCCCCGATGCGGATCCGCACGGAAGGGGATCCGGTCATAACAGGAGGAAACTCCACTATCACACCCAGAGCAGGCGTATCCGCCCCGGGTGTCTCCCCTCCCTCCTTTTGAAATGTCCCGAAATGAAACAGGACATCGCTCTGGCCCGGCACCCGCTGATCCGGGGTCGGAGACTGAATCCGGGCGCACAGAGAAAAGCTTCGCTGGGGAAGGATCTGCAGTCCGGTGGCATTTACCAGAATATGATTTCCGGGGACTTCGGCCATTGCCAGTCCCAGGCGCTGCTCCCATTTCGCAGCACTTGAATTCTTAAGTTGAGCCTCCCGTTTCGCATTCACGAAGGTGCTCCGGAACAGAGGATATCCCTCTACGGTTCTAAGTCCAAGTCCTGAAAGCAATTCCGCCGCCTGAGCCTGTAGCTGATCCCTTTTTTCCGCATCAGAAATCAATTTCTCAAGAGGCAGGTGCATCAAAGGGGCCAGAGGCTGAAGGAGATAAGGCCATTCGACCCCCTGCATCCGCTGCTCCGAATAGGAACGGAAAAAACGGGCAGAACTGTTCGCATCCTGCGCCAGCAGAAGACGGTAGCCTCTGGCCAGCTCGGCCAGATGGGCATAATACGGCTGGGTGCCCCGGAGAGCCCTGGATAAATCTTTTTCATCCAGGGTACCCAGTGCGTAACGCGCTAGCGTTCTCGGATCCTCGCCGGGAGTTTTCTCCGCGTCAAAAATCAGCTCTTCCCCGGCGCCGGCCTCTTCAAGCAATGCCCGAGCCTGTTCAGGATACTGGGCATAAAAATAGATACCGGCTTCCATAAATTTGAACCAGGCGCGGGCCGCATGTTTATCAGGAATCAGGCGCTCGGCCGTAACCAGTTCCTGCTTCGCAAGGGTGAGATTCTTTTCTTTCAAGGCATCCACAGCCTCCGAAAAATTCCTCACCTCAGGCCGGGTGAAGGGCTGATGCAGTTCCCGGGCGGGCCCCTCGTATTTGCGTGCCGGCGGCTCCGAAGGTTTGCGGGTCTGCTGCCAAACCACAAATACAATGCCCACAGTCATGATCAGCATCACGCCCATCGCAATGGGAATGAGCGGATTCATTTTCCTGTTCTGTTTTTCCTGCAGCCGTTTCTCCGCCTGGATCCGCAACTCCTCCAGCGCCTTTGCCTCTTTCAGGGCAAGATTCAGATCCGAGAGAAGTGAGGCATAAGTGGGATAGCGGCGGTTAGGATTTTTATCCATCATTCTGCGAATCACCGCCGCGGTTTTTTCGGAGACATTCGGATTAAAATCGAGCAGATTCGGCGTCTCCTCTTTTAAGGCCGCCACAACGACTTTGGTGGGGTTGGGGCCGTCAAAGGGAGGCTGACCCGCCAGCGCATGAAACAGGGTGCCACCCAGACTGTACTGGTCGCTCCGGCTGTCCTCCCCTTTTTTCCGGGCCTTTTCCGGAGCGATATAATATGGGGTGCCCCACACTTCAATTTCCGCCCCTGGTTCCATGAATTTGGCCAGACCAAAATCCACCACTTTGGCAACCCCGTTATCATTCATCAGTATGTTCGCCGGTTTGATATCCCCGTGGGTGAGACCAGCTGCATTCGCAGCATCCAGACCATGGGCCACGTCCAGGGCAATCTCCAGAGCCCGAATTTCTGGAATCTGGTTTCCACCCGCCATCATTTCATCCAGACGCTCACCCTCCAAAAGCTCCATCACAAAATAGGGTTGCTCCTTCACCCGTCCAAAAGAATACACCTGGACAATATTCCGATGATTCAGGGTAGCCATGGCCTGTGCCTCCCGCTGAACAGTTTCCAGCATTTTCGGGTCCTCCCCATACTCCTTCCGAATCACCTTGAGGGCCACCAGCCGTTTCAGACTTTCATCCATCGCCAGATAAACACATCCCATCGCCCCACGGCCCAGCTCTTCAATCAGAATGAAATCTCCCAGACGTCCCGGAACCTGAAATTTTTCCTGACAGGATGGGCAGACGATCTCTTCGAATACCTGGAATTCCGAAACATCAAGTTCCGCGTCACAATTTGGACAGGAAACCAGCGAAATGGATTCCGTAAAGATTCCCAGGGAGTTGGCGTTCTGGTTCATATCTGATTAAGGTTGCATCTGCACAGTGAGCATGGATAAAAGATATGAATTGATCTTAAACAGGCAAGATTACATTTAACTAGCATAAACTTTATTGAATGCCATTTTCTTCTGAAAGCAACTCGTCCCTCCGAATTCCCGAAACAGCTCCCGTTCTCCGGCTGGATCTGTGGCTTGTAGAAAAGTTTCCGGACCGGTCACGGTCTGAAATTCAAAACTGGATCCGAACAGGCCTGGTTTCTGTTCCAGGACTGAAACTCCGGCCCGGCTCTATTCTCCCACCCGGAACCGAATTGAAAATCAGCCCCCCCGAAGCTTCCCGCAGCGCATTGCCCGGACCAGAGGACTTACC
>JBMTJR010000157.1:0-5802 GCA_049438565.1 Kiritimatiellia bacterium | reverse complement strand
CGCGTCCCCTGCTCCCTCCGTCACCGGCAGTTCAAACCAGCGCCAAACCTTGTTCAGGAAGCGGTAGACACCCTCCACCCCTTTCATCGACCAGGGCTTCACCTGCTCCAAAGGTCCCATAAACATCTCGTAGAGCCGCAGCGAATCCGCGCCGTACTGCTTCACCACATCATCGGGATTGATCACATTCCCCCGGCTTTTGGACATCTTGTTGGCCTTGGCGCGCAGTCGGATCGTTTCATCCTGTTTCCAGACGAAGCCATCCCCTTTCTTCACCGCCTCCGACTCCGGCAACCGCTCGCTGCTGAATTCCTCCTCCCGGTTCTCCTGGCCGGACAGGCGAACCTCGGATTCACTTACCGGACGTCCTTCCGCATCCCGGAAAAGCGTAATTTCCACTTCCCCCAGAATCATCCCCTGGTTCACCAGACGGTGAAAGGGTTCCGGATGGCTCACCACCCCGCAGTCATACAGCACCTTGTGCCAAAAGCGGGCGTAAAGCAGATGCAGAACCGCATGTTCCGCACCTCCCACATACAGGTCCACCGGCATCCAGTATTTTTCCTTTTCCGGATCCACCAGCGCCTGATCATTTTTGGGATCAATGTAGCGGAGAAAATACCAACAGCTCCCCGCCCACTGCGGCATCGTATTGCATTCCCGCCGGGCCGGTTTTCCGGTCTCCGGATCGGTGGTGTTCACCCATTCCTGATTCCGCGCAAAAGGCGGATCCCCGTCCGGACTGGGTTTGTACTCATCCACCACCGGAGGCATCAGCGGCAGCAGATCGGTCGATACCGGCACCACCCGCCCGTCCACATGCAGCAGCGGAAAGGGCTCCCCCCAGTAACGCTGCCGACTGAACAGCCAGTCCCGGAGTTTGAAATTCACTTTGCCCGCGCCCAGACCTTTCTGCTCCAGCCAGGCGGTGATCGCCGCTTTGGATTCGGCCACCTCCATGCCATTCAGATCAATCTCCGCATTGGCGGAATTCACCAGCACCCCGTTT
The DNA here is from genome assembly GCA_049438565.1 of Kiritimatiellia bacterium. Lineage (GTDB taxonomy): Bacteria > Verrucomicrobiota > Kiritimatiellia > SS1-B-03-39 > UBA6053 > UBA6053. The sequence continues at coordinate 4,793 of JBMTJR010000157.1, read as the reverse complement.
CCGGTAAACGCCTCTTTTTCGATCTCTCCCCCGGAAATCACCTCCACAACCGGCAACCCGAAGGTCTTGGCAAATTCATAGTCGCGTTCGTCGTGCGCCGGCACCGCCATAATCGCTCCGGTGCCGTAGGAGATCAGTACATAATCCGAAGTCCAGATCGGAATCCGCTCCCCGTTGACCGGGTTGACCGCGTAGCTGCCGGTAAACACCCCGCTTTTCTCCTTGGCCAGTTCCGTGCGCTCCAGATCGGATTTGTTCGCGGCTTTGCGCTGGTACTCTTCCACCGCGGCCCGGGTTTCATCGGTCACCAGCTGATCCAGTAGCGGATGTTCGGGCGCCACCACCATATAAGTGGCTCCGAACAGAGTGTCCGGACGGGTGGTGTACACCCGCAGAACCGCCTCCAGTCCGTCGACCGCGAAATCGACTTCCGCCCCCTCCGATTTGCCGATCCAGTTGCGCTGCATTTCCTTGATGCTTTCGGGCCAGTCCACCAGCTCCAGATCCTCCAGCAGACGCTCCGCATAGGCCGTGATCTTGAGCATCCACTGCCGCATCGGTTTACGGATGACCGGATGATTTCCACGCTCCGATCTTCCGTTCACCACCTCCTCGTTGGACAATACGGTTCCCAGCGCCGGACACCAGTTCACCGGCGCCTCCGCCTCATAGGCCAGCCCCCGCTCAAACAGCTTGAGGAAAATCCACTGCGTCCATTTGAAGTAATCCGGATCGGTGGTGGAGACCTCCCGGTCCCAATCGTAGGAGAAACCCAGCGACTGCAACTGCTCGCGGAAACGGTCGATATTCTTTTTCGTGGTCTCCGCCGGATGTGTGCCGGTCTGCAGCGCATACTGCTCCGCCGGCAGTCCGAAGGCGTCCCAGCCCATGGGATGCAGCACATTGAATCCTTTCATCCGTTTGTAGCGGGCCAGAATATCGGTGGCGGTGTAGCCCTCCGGATGTCCCACATGCAGACCGGCGCCCGAAGGATAGGGAAACATATCCAGCACATAATACTTCGGTTTGGAGACATCGATCTCCTCCGGGGTGCGGAAAGTCTTCTCGGCAGCCCAGTGGGCCTGCCATTTCGGTTCAATTTCTGAAAAAGGGTATTGGGACATAAGATCACCTGTAGGACAAAAAGGGCGTTCTCCTTGCGCTTTTACGGTGCAAAAATCAAGTCATCAATCAAAGTTCCCCCGGCCCCACAGCCGGAGGAGCCGTTTCGTCTTTAAAGATTGCGGTTTGCAGGAAGTTCTTCTAGGTTTCACGAATGAAGATTTATTCCCTGCTGATTCTGTTCTTTTTCACCGCGTTGAGCATGGGCTGCACCAGCAGCTCCCCCAACATGCTCACCCAGGTGGCCAGCATCGACCGGCTGCTTGCCGGAGGATATGACGGCGAGGTGACGCTGGCCGAACTGGCCGAACATGGTGACTTCGGAATCGGAACCTACCAGGCCGTGGACGGAGAAATGATTCTTTTGGAAGGCAAATTTTATCAGGCCCTCTCCGACGGCACGGTGAGAGTTCCGCCCTCCAGCACCCTCACCCCTTTTGCGGCCGTGGTGAATTTTCAGCCGGATTTTTCCGCAGATCTGGCCGCAGTGGATTTTCAGGGCCTCTCGGAAACGCTGGACAAACTGATCCCGGATCAGAATCAGTTTGTCGCCCTGCGCATTGACGGCAGCTTCGCCAAAATGAAAATCCGCAGTCCTCCGCGCCAGTCCCGGCCCTACCCTCCGCTGCAGGAGGTCATCCACCGGCAGGCCGTGTTTGATCTGGAGAATGTGACCGGAACCCTGGTCGGCTTCCGCTGTCCGCCCTACGTGGAGGGACTGAATGTGCCGGGTTACCATTTTCATTTCATCTCCGATGACCGGATGTCCGGGGGGCATGTGCTGGAGCTTCAACTCGCCCGCGGCAAATTGTCGGCGGACCGGATTCACGAGGAGCTGATGATTCTGCTCCCCTCCAAAAGCAGCTTCACCTATCAGACGCCACGCGGACCCACCGGAGTCCGGGCGCTGGAATCCACGGAGCGCTGAACCGCCGTGATCGCAATTCTTTCCCTGATTCTGGTGATTGCCTGCTCCATGCTGATCACCAAAGTCGCCGCCATCGCGCTGGTGCATACCGGAATGGAGCGGGAACGGGCTAAATTCCAGGCCCGCAGCGCCTTCACCGGGGCCGGATTCACCACCAGCGAATCGGAGCAGGTGGTCAAACATCCCGTCCGGCGCAAAATCATTATGACTTTGCTGCTGCTCGGAAATGCCGGATTTGTCACCGCAATCTCCTCCCTGATTATCGGATTCACCAACACCAGCAACGAAACCCATCTCAAACAGATTTATTTGCTCCTCGGGGGGATCCTGTTTCTTTATCTCATCACCCGCTCCAAACGTCTGGAGCGGATGCTGGACAAACTGATTGTCAAACTGCTGGTCAAATTCACGGACCTGCGGCCGCGGAACTTTGAACGGCTGATGACGATCATGGACGATTACGAAGTCATGGAAGTGGCCGCCGAGGACAACACCTGGCTGACCGGCAGCACCCTTGCGGATCTCAAACTCACCGAGGAAGGCGTCCTCGTGCTGGGCATCGTACAGGGGAACGGCAGCTACAACGGCGTGCCCCGGGGCGGATACGAAATCAAACCCGAAGACAAACTGATCATGTACGGGCAGGCCGAACAGATTGAAAACATCTCCAAACGCCGCGACAAACTGCAGGGCAAAATGGAGCACAAACTCTCCAAAGCGGAATTTGAGGAAAAACAGAAAGAGCAGAATCCACAGCCAGAATCCGGTCTGACGTAAATGCCGGGAGCGGCTTTGGATTGATTGTCGGCGCGGTTGGGGTATGTTGCGCGGATGTCGAAAGCGGGAGCTCCATCTTTGGTTTCCGGTCCGGTCGGATCCGAACTCCTGCGGATGACCGGCCCGATGACGGTGGGTCTGCTGGCCAATATGCTGTTCAATCTGGTGGACACCTATTTTATCGGCAAACTGGGTCAGCCGGAACTTGCTGCCATGGCCTTTACTTTTCCGCTGGTGTTTTTTGTCACCGGCAGCAGCATGGGCATGAGCATCGGAGTCTCCTCTGTAGTGTCCCGGGCCATCGGCGCCGGGGCGGGCGAACGGGTGCGCATGCTGACCAGTCACAGTCTGCTGCTGGGATTTTTTCTGGTCATGGGACTGCTCGCCATCGGATATCCTCTGCTCAATCCGATTCTGCGCGCCATGGGCGCCACCGAGGAACTGATTCCGCTGATCCGCTCCTACATGATTCCCTGGAGCTGCGGCATTGTGTTTATTGTCACGCCCATGATCGGCAATTCCGTGATCCGCTCCACCGGCGACACGCTGATCCCGAGTCTGGTCATGCTGGTTGCAGGGGGAATCAATGTGGTGCTCGACCCCTTGTTTATCTTCGGCCACGGCCCCATCCCCGCTATGGGACTTCGCGGGGCCGCTCTGGCCACCGTCAGCTCCTATGTGGTGATTTTCATCGTGATGCTGTTTCTGCTCCGTTTTAAATACAAACTCTTCACCTGCCGGCTGGGGGAATGCAAAGCCCTGCTGAAATCCTGGAAAGAAGTGATGGAAATCGCGATTCCGGCGGTGATCACCAACCAGATGATCCCGGTGGCCAACGGGGTGCTCACCGCAATGATCGCCGGATTCGGCGAGGCCGCCGTCGCGGCCTGGGGCGTGAGCACCCGGCTGGAATCTCTGATGATGAGTCCGTTTTTTGCCTTAAGCACTGTGATGGCGCCCTTTGTGGGGCAAAACACCGGAGCCGCCCGGCATGACCGGATCCGGGATGCCATCCGCTTCTGTGGAAAATTCTGTTTCGGCGGCAGTCTGCTGATCTGGCTGCTGGCCGCCACCAACAGCCGTTTCATTGCCGGAATGTTCAGTGCCGATCTGGACACCCTGCACTGGATCCGGCTGCATTTATGGATCGTCCCCGCCGGATACGGATTTTTCGCCTGGAAACTTCAGTTCACTTCCAGTTTTAACGCCCAAAGGCACCCGCTCTATTCCAGCGCAACCTTTCTCGGCCGCTTTTTTGTGTTTATGATTCCTCTGGCCTGGGCCGGGAAAACTTATTGGGGTCTGCCCGGGTTTTTTGTGGGCATTGTCCTGGGCAACGTGGGCGCACTCGGACTGGCCATCGCTCTCTGGCGGCAGCTGCAGCGGCGGCGCTGACTCCAGATCTTTGCGCTGGCGGATCAGGCATCCGACAAATCAAAATGATCCCAAGAATTTTAGAGCGGAAATAAAACGCAGGCCATTCAGGACATTTTCAATTGAATCATGCGGGTTCCAGATGAACCACCACATCAAACAGATTCGGCATGGTTTCAATCAGATGCGCTTTCACTTCGTGTCCAATGGCATGTCCTCTCAACACTGGCATATTGCCGGGCACCTCCACATGAATCTCGACAAAATATCCTATCCCGCTTTTGCGGATGATGCATTTTTCGATGCCGGAAACCCCGGAAATCTCCCCGGCATGCCGGCGCACCTCGGTTTCAATCTCTGGCGCCACCGCTCCGTCTAGGGCATCGTGCATCGCGGCATGAATGATCCGGCCGCCATTAAACAGAATGATGGTGCAGGCAAACAGTGCCGCCCACTCGTCCGCCGCAGCATAGGCCGGTCCGCCGATCAGGGCAATACAGATTCCCACTGCGGCCGCGGCCGAAGTCAGCGCGTCCGACCGATGATGCCAGGCTTCCCCTTCAATCGCCCGGCTCCCCGACACCTGCCCCAG
>JBMTJR010000156.1:0-5822 GCA_049438565.1 Kiritimatiellia bacterium | reverse complement strand
GGCGCGCCTGTCCAGTCGCCCTTTTCGGCGGCGCCTTCCGCCTCGGCCTTGAGTTCCAGCACCTGCTGCTGCAGAAGTTTGTCGGCCACCTGCTGCTGCAGGGCCCGCAGCGAAGGATCCTGCGGACGGAAACGTAGGGCTTTTCGCACCAGATCATCGGCCGAAACCAGATCCCCCTGCTCCAAGGCCAGCACCGCCTGACTCATCCACTGCTGAAATTCAATCTCGGAAAGTTCGGCGGAAACCTGCTCTCTCAGGGCTTTCAAACCCGGAAATTCCGCATCCAAAATCTGCAGGCGGTTGATCTGCACCCAGGCCAGATCCCATTCCTGCTGCTCCACCTTTTCCCGGATATTCTGCAGAAGCGCAAAACTCTGATCCGCCACCCCGGCCCGGGGTCGGAGAGAGCGCGCGGCGGCATGTTCCGGGTCCAGATACAACACGATATCCAGCAGCGCCAGGGCATCCTCTTTTCGACCCTCGGCATAAGCCGTCTGCGCCAGCGGCATCAGCTCCTCCGGCAACGAGGGCAGACGCGCCGCCAACTGGGAGGCCGGCTTCTGGAGTGCCTGATATTCATCCCGGGCCGCCGAAAAGTTTTGTTCCGCCATCGCCTGATCCCCCCTCGCCATTCCCGTCTCAATTCCGGTCCAAACTTCGGCCGCCCAGCGCGAGGGCTCGGCAGCCCGCAAAGGCCCCGTGATAGCCAACAGGCTCTCCAGAGCCGCCTCGGCTTCGAGCCGCAGGGAAGGATCCGGGGTCGCTGTGGGCACAGGAGTGGCGGTGACTTCAGGCGTCTTCGGTTTCACCTCGGTGGCGGTGCGGCTCCAGTACCGGATGACGAAAAGACCCGTCAGCACAGCCAGGATCAGGATCCAAATCCAAAGCGGCCTGCGGGGTTTGGGTTCCGGGGGTTGAGGGGCGGCAGAGGAATCCAGCGAACGGGGTTGCAGAAACTCTTCAGTCATGTGCCGCTTCGATCTCCGGGAATGTTTGCTCCTGACTGTAGATTTTCCGTAAAAGATCCTGCCACTGACGCATCTGCTGCTCCACACTGCCGGTCAGCGCGACCGTTTGACCCTCGAGTTCGATCCGCACGGTCTGCGCATCAGAACTGAACGATTCCGCCAGCTCTCTCAGAGTGTCCCGGTGGATATCCGCCTGTTTGGAAATATTCACACCATTGATCACCACCTGGGTTCCCCCGATCACCAGGACATCCCGAATGGTGCTCGCATCATCCACATCGTACACTTCAAGCATAATCGCCGCTGCAATCATCGCAATTCCGGCCACAGCCTGTTTAATACTCTCTCCCCGGGCCTCCCGGATCGAAAGCTGCTCGACCAGATTGTATTTCCGCCAGTCGACATAGGGGCCCCACATTTTCCGGTAGAAAGGATCATAGGTATTGTTCAACGCATCAAAAAACATCTGATTGCGCACCGAAATCTGATTCACCCGCTGCCACAGAGGATCATCTTCCGCCGGCAGCCGCACCACTTCCTTTTTCCCGCGGTCATTTTCGACCACATACTGGCCATAGGCCTCGGGAACCAGTTCCGCCGCAAACAGCAGCTGCGAAGTCCGCCGGAGCCGGGTCACCGACAGTGGATCCATCCGCCGCCGCACCGTGGCGATATCGTTGGCAATCGCATTGTAAATATTCTGAAAAGGACCGCGTTTTCCGATCAGAATCTCTTCATAGTCCGCCCGGGTCAGACGGTCCCGGTAGGTGCGGTCTATCCACACATATCCCTGACTGTCCTCCACATATACTTCCAGAGCCAGTTCCTCCCCGTGGGATTCCAGAACCTTTCCCTGCACCATCACATCCAGACCTTTTGCCTGTTTGGGAACCACCCGGACTTCGCCCCAGAATCCGCTCTGCTCCAAAGTGGTTTTCAGATGGTAAGGCATAAACTGCACTTCGGTTTCCCGGATCTGTTTATTGGAGTGCTGTTTCTCCAGCACTTTCTCCTCCAGATTCCCCGCATCAAAAATCTGAATTCCCACGCTCAGCAGCTGATCCGGCGGATAAGGCTCCTGCGCCAGCTGCATGGTGGTCGGCCCCACCAGTTTTCCACCCGGAGTCGCGCAGCCGCTGAGCAGCATCAGCCACAGAGCTCCGCTCAGGAACGACCATCTAAATATGCTTCGTATTCTTTCCAAAGTTTCTCCCTCAATACCGGATCGGTTTCTTTTTCCGCCGCCTCCCGCAGTTGGCGGGCCACAATATCTTCATCCTGACGCGCCGGAGGCCGGTTTCCCCCGCCGGAGCCCGCCATGCCTTCCCCTGCCTGACCGGAAGCGCTCTCCGCCGAGGCGTCCCCCCCCCCCTGCGTGCCTGCGGTCTCCGCAGAGGCGGGTTCCCCCTCTCCTTCAGAGGCCGATGCGCTCCCGGTTTCCACTCCCATCGATTTTAACAGCGCCTCGGCCTCGTCCACCGCACTTTTCTGACTCCCCGCCGCCGCTTCGGATTTGGCAATCCTCTCATCCATTCTGGCTTCCAATTCAGCATTGTGAGAGAGAATCATTCCGTCAAAATCCTCCAGAGACGCGCGGAATTCGCGGTCCAGCCGCTCCGCTTCCGTTTCCGGATCCTCGGTGCCGGGCAGTTTCTGAATGGCGTCCTCAAAAGCTTTCATCCCCTCCGCCACCTGCGGATCCATTTCCGGCACTTCCCTGCCGGAAATCTTCTCCAGATCCTGCAGCGTCTCCCGGCGGAGCTTCACCATTTGTCTCAATTCCTGCACATACTGCTCCATGGCCAGAATCTGCTCCGGCGGAATCTCCGGGTTTTTCTGCATTTCACGATAGGTCGCCTCCACCCGTGCCAGTGACCCCTCTGCCAGACTTAACTCGGCCGCCGCGTCCCGCAAACGGGAATCAATCCCGGCGTCGGACGCAAAGAGGGACGAACTGCAAACCAGCAGCATCACCAAAGTTCGGATGAGGAGAAATCTATTCATGAATCGTAATATTGAAGTTTGACGGATTAGACCCGAATGTCAATGCGCAGTTCAATCCGAGCAAAAAAAGGGTGCAGACTGAGCTGCACCCTTGTTGATTTCAGTTGTCAGACGGCTTTATTTATTCAGCTCAACGCTGACGGTGATCCGAACCGTGTCACCCACCAGCAAACCACCGGTTTCCAGCGTTTTGTTCCAGGTGAGACCGAATTCGGTCCGGTCGATTTCACCGGACATGTTCAGACCATACACCATCTGACCCCAGGGATTCTTTACCGGGCCGAGAAATTCAAGGTCCAGCACCACTTCTTTGGTGGTTTCCATAATGGTCAGGTTACCAAAAATCTTGCCATCCTCAATTTTCGTGGATTCAAAAGTGATGTTTGGATATTTTTCCACGTTGAAAAAATCCGCACCTTTTAAATGGCCGTCCCGTTTTTCATTGTCGGTATCGATACTCGCGACCGGAATGGTGGCGGAGACACTGACCAGCTGATCCTGCTCCACTTTCACTTCGGCCTCAAAATCCGAAAACTCCCCTTTGGTGCGGGAGACCACCATATGGGAAACCGAAAATTGCACTTCGGAGTGGGCTTTGTCGACGGTCAGCGTTTCCGCAAACAATGCGGACGGAAGAAACAGAGAAGCGAGAGCAATCGTTTTGTAATTCATAGAATTTCCTTGGTTTGAGGGTGAAGCGCTCAAAATGGGCGCATCCATAAGTATCTTGAGATCAAGATACCTTACACACAGTTTCAAGTTATTTTTGCAGATCCCAGCGTCCGCGCTTCAAAGAGTCCACCCCGTACCGTCCCCGCAGTTGATCCACCACCCGGTCAAGCCTGTCCTCCCGCGGCTCCAAGGGCGGCGAAAATAAATCCAGCTGACCCCCTCCGCCCAGCGGAACATCGGTAAGCTGGGTCACCCCCACCCCCAGCAGTCGGACCGGCCAGGGGGGATTGAATTTCTCATACAGCTCAAAAACCGTCTCCTGAATCTCCCGGTCACTGCGGGTGGAGGCTTTCAGCTGTTTCTGACGGCTGAAGGTCTGAAAAGCCCCGTTACGGATTTTAAGCTGAACACAACCCGCCCACAGTCCGGATGCCCTCAATCGTCGGCCCACTTTTTCCGACAGCTCCAGCAGAGTTTGATGTTGCACGCTCCTTTCCGACTGATTTTCGGAATAGGTGTGCTCATTTGAAATGCTTTTTTCGGTTTCCGGATCATGAACCGGTCTGGAGTCCCGTCCCTGGGCCAGCGCGAACAGATGCTCGGCCGATGCGGCACCAAACATTTTTTCCAATTGCGCCAAACCCGCGTTCTGCAAATCCCCGATCGTATGAATACCCTGACGGGTCAGCCGCTCCCGGGTGATTTTCCCCACCCCCCAGATTCGCCCTACATCCAGCGGGGCCAGAAAAGCACAGACTTTTTCAGGATCGCGGGGAACCTGGGTCAAACCATCCGGTTTGTGCATATCCGAAGCCAGTTTGGCCAGAAACTTGTTTCCCGCAATCCCCACCGAGGCCGTCAATTGACATTTTTCCCGGATTTCTGTGCGAAGCGCCTCCCCGAGTTTCTTCTCACTGTTTTCCCAAAGATGCAGTACTCCGGTAATATCCAGAAAGGCCTCATCCACCGAAAGTCCCTGCACATACGGAGAATAATGATCAAATATCTGAAAAATCTGGCGGGAGGCCTGTCGGTAGGCCTGCATGCGTCCGGGACGGAAGACCGCCTGCGGACAGCGCCGTCCCGCCTCCCGCAGGGGCATGGCCGAGTGAATGCCGAACTTCCGCGCCTCATAACTAGCGGCCGAAACCACCCCGCGCTGATCCCTCGCACCGCCGATCACCACGGGTTTCCCCTTCAGCTCCGGAAAATCACGCTGCTCCACCGATGCAAAAAATGCATCCATATCCACATGCAGAATGCACCGGGAGGTCTGCACCATCCCTTACCCCCAAAGCGGCCGGGGATAGACGTTTTCATCCGCCAATTTTTTCAGTCCTTGCTGCACTGCAGGTTTGTCTTCCGGATAGGTCACACCCAGCCAGTGATCCTGCGAATGCAGCACCTCCACCTCGCCTTCCGCCCGGTCCATCAGTTGCTGGACCAGCGTGGGAATGTAATATTCGGATTTTTCAGGATCCGGGAGGGATTTGAGGAATTCGGAAAAACCCGTCCGGGCCCGCTCAAAAATCTCCGGCGTAAACCCCCAGGTGTTCATGGAAACCACCTGATGACCCTCCACGGTTTCAGTCCTGCCTTTTCGGATCATTTCGATCTTTCCATCCACCGGTCGGATTTCGTGACATTCCTCCACCCCCAGCAGTTTTCCGTCAAACACCTTGCACAGCCCCCGGGAAACTGTTCCATGCAGACTGAGAGTGTTTTGCAGAGGATAGGCCACGAGGACGTATTTGCCCTCCGTGTTTTCCCGTCGGGTGAGCGCCTCTGCCAACAGCTGAAAAGCTCCCGGACCGTAAAAATCATCTGCATTGATCACGCCAAAAGGTTCCCGGACCGCCTCCCGGGCGGCCAGCATCGCGTGCACCGTTCCCCAGGGCTTGCTGCGTTGCGGGGGAACGCTGAATCCCTCCGGTAAATCCGCCAGTTCCTGAAAAACATAGTCCACCTCGATCCCATGCGCATATTTGCTGCCGATCTGTGCTTTGAAAGCCTCCTCAATGTCCCGCCGGATGATAAACACCACCTTGCCAAAGCCCGCACGGGCCGCGTCGAACACAGAATAATCCAGAATCACCTCTCCGTTCGGACCCACGGGGTCCAGCTGTTTCAGTCCGCCATAGCGGCTGCCCATTCCGGCGGCGAGTACAAGTAAAGTGG
>JBMTJR010000155.1:0-5844 GCA_049438565.1 Kiritimatiellia bacterium | reverse complement strand
GACCGTGAATCATGCGGAACTCCGTCAGCGGCTACCGGAACTGCTCCGCCTGTTGGAGGAGCGGCTGGAGCTTCCCTTTGATCCTGAATTCAAAGCCCGGCTGACCGAGTGGGGCGAGAAGTCGGCCCGTCATCAAAGTTCCCATCATTATGCGCTGGCGGACTGGGATCTCGATGCGGAATCCCTGCGGCAAACCTGTCCTCTCATGCCCTCCACCCTTTCAACCCTATGATGAAAAGCTCTTCCAATCCTTCCCCCGTTCCCGCTGCCCGGGTGATGATTCTCTCGGACGCCGTTCCTCAACGGAACGGGGTGGGGACCTATTATCACGACCTGATGGAATATCTGCAGGCGGAGCTGGGTCATGTGGAGATGATTCCCGCCCGGGCCAACTGCATCTTTAAAAAGAACAAAGTCTCGATTCCCCTGCCGGGAGATCATTCCCAGAACCTGTATCTGCCGAATGTGCTGCCGATCCTGCGTCAGATCCAAAAAGAAAAACCGGACCTGCTGATCGCGCCCACCCTGGGACCTTTTGCCCTGCTGGCCCGGCTGGTTTCGCGGTTCACCCGTCGGCCGCTGATTTTCGGATACCACACCTCCCTGAACAAACTGGCGCATCTCTATTGGCAGGGCGGATTCGGCGATCTGAGTGCCTGGTACCTGAAAAGAGCCAGCCGGGTGATGTTCCGTCAGGCCGACCGGGTGGTGGTGAACACCGAAGCCATGCGGCAGGAGGCCCTCTCGCTGGGTGCGCGGTCGGTGCATGTGATGGGCACCACCATTGCGCGCCCCCTGACCCTGCAGCCGCTCAGTCCCTTTGACGGTCACATCCGGACCGTCCTGTTCGGCGGACGGCTGGCCAAAGAAAAGCGGGTGATGCGGGTGGCGGAGGCTGCGGCGGAGCTGCCGGAGCTTCAGTTCCGGATTGCCGGGGACGGACCATTGATGGGAGAACTGCAGGCCTTCGCGTCATCGACAAGCAATCTGACCCTGACCGGATGGCTTTCGCGGGAAAAACTCCTGCAGGAGATCGACCGGGCGGATCTGGTGGTGTTGCCCTCCGCGCATGAATCCTTCGGTTCGATTGCGCTGGAGGTCATGGCCCGGGGCCGACTGATGCTGGTTTCGGAGCACTGCGGGATTCTGCAATGGCCGGAACTTGCGGAGGGACTCTGCGTGATCCGGGAGGGCGAAACCGTGGCGGATGCGGTCCGCCGCCTGCAGAAAATGCCGCCCGAGGAGGCGGTGGATCTCGCCCGGCGGGCCAAGCAGGCGACCCTCAACATGAACGAACAGACCCTGCGGGGATGGAAACAACTGATCGGGGAGGTCTGCGCGGCATGAGCCGGACGGATTTGCCTGCGCACCTGTCGGTGCACGATGTGGGACCGGAGACCCTTTCCCGGGTTGCGGACATTCTTCAGCGTCTGCAGGGGGAGGGGATTGGACCGGTGATGCTGTTGGTGATACCCGGACACGACTGGCGGGAGCAGGATCTGAATCAGCTGCGCGAGTGGGTGGATCAGGGACATCAGCTTGCGGCCCACGGGTGGATGCACCGGGTGGAGAAACGCAGAACCCTCTGGCATAAATTTCACGGGACGCTGCTTTCCCGTCACGTGGCGGAACATCTGTCGCTCCCTCCTTCCGGCATTCTGGAGCTGATGCGCAGGAGTTACGCATGGTTTCAGACGCAGAAGCTGCCCGCGCCCCGGCATTATGTGCCCCCGGCCTGGGGGCTGGGGCGGGTTTCCATGCCGGAGCTGGCCACCCTGCCTTACGAAAGCGTGGAGGTGCTGCGGGGCGTTTTGTATCCGAAGGCGGGCTGTTTCCGGAAAATTCCCCTGACCGGATACGAGGCGGACACCCCGCTGCGGGAGATTTTTCTGCGGGGGTTCAACCAGTGGAACCATCACCGCGCGCTGCAGGCCGGACACATCCGGATTTCCATCCATCCGAATGATTTTTCCCTGCGGCTGGCGGAGGAGATTCTCCGGGACTGTCATCAGTACGACTGTGGACCCGAATTCATATGATTCATGCAGTTGGATTTGTGCTGCTGATGATCCTTGCCGGAGGACTGGGCTGTCCGCCGGTGCTGTTTGTGATGCCGGCGGCGGCCCTTTGGAGCGTGCCGCTGGCCTTCGTGTATTCGATGATCGGAGGGCTGGGGGCTTCGCTGTTGGGCTTCTGCCTCACCCGCTACGGACTCCGTGAGCGGGTGGCTCCCCGGATTCCGGCAAAAATCCGCAGGTTTGAATCCCGGCTGGAGACCCATGCCTTCAGCACCGTGCTGGTGATGCGCCTGCTTTTTTACCTTTTTCCGCCGCTCAACTGGATGCTGGGGCTGAGCGAAATTTCTCTGCGCACCTATCTGGCGGCCACTTTTCTGGGGATGCTTCCGGCCACCGCATTGTACGTGTGGGCCGGGGAGGGGATCTTCGGGTTTCTGCTGCAAAGATCCCCGGGAGAGTCGCTGGTTGCGCTGCTGCTCCTGGGGGCAGGCCTTTTCGGCTGGGCCCGCTGGGTCTTCTCGGGAAAAGAGAGGAGGATGTGAAAGATTTATCCCAGGGGAGGGGGGCGGGGGCAGACCGCTGATTCACGCTAATTTTACGCTGATTTCTTATGATGAGCGTTCATGAGTGCCGATGAGCGGTTAAAACCGGAGGCTCCACTTTCAATCGAACGTTGAACTTCCAACATCGAACGTCCAACGTTGAAGAGGATCTCAAAAAAAACATCAAGGTAGGACCGTGGTTGTCCTGCCGGGTGTGAAGATTTCGATTACGATCACGATTACGAGTTTTTACTCGGGTGTCTCATCCACTTAAATCGTAATCATAATCGTAATCGTAATCCTAATCGAACCAGCTTGAGGACGTGATTGAGTCAAAAATTCATTTAAAAAGACTTCGATTACGACCACGATTACGATCACGATTACGATTTTTTACTCGGGTGTCCCAATGTTGAACTCCTGACGACATCCTCATCCTGTCCCTAAAATCATCCTGTCTTAAAATCTTCCTGTCCCCACCCGCTAATTGGATTGCAAAGCGGCCGAAAACCGGATTATCTTTTTTCATGACCGCGTGGGCTTTTATCGATCATGAAAACGTGCCGGATTTTGAGCACCTGAACATCAATGACTACGAACGGATTCTCCTGTTCTGTGGCCCCCGCAGCAAAAAGCTGAAGATTGATCCCCTCAGCGATACCACGTTCCACCGCTTCGAGATTCTCCGCATTTCCACCACGGGGAAGAACAACCTCGACTTCCATCTCGCCTTCCACCTCGGACGGCTGCACACCGAAGCCGGACCCGGCATCGCCTTTCACATTATCAGCAAAGACCAGGGCTACGACGGACTGATTCACCATCTGAAAAATCTCAAACGGACCTGCAAGCGGGTGGAGCCCCAGCAACCGCAACCCAAACTCAGTCAGGACGCGGAACGGATCGTGACCCTGTTGAACAAAACGCCTGCAACCAACCGCCCCTCTTCCGAAAAAAGCCTGCTCAGCTGGATCAACAACATTTTCCAGAACCGCAAAACCCCGCCCAAAGCGGAAAACCTGATCAAGAAACTAAAGGCAGCGAAACTGCTCACCATTCAGGATGGAAAAGTGACCTACACCCTGGAAAAGCCGTAGGTCAGCTGCTCCGCAGGTGACAACCCCGGTCGACCTGCATCCCTCCGACCCCGCCTGCCCCTCCAACATTGACGCGAAGCGTCCCTGGACTGCGCAAGCTCGCTTGCGCCCTATATTACGGAAGCATCTGTCTTCGCCCTTCGGGCTGCGCCGAGACAGGAGCTTCCTCACCCTCCAGGGGACGGTGTCAGAAAATACCGGCCTGTTTTTTTGGTGCCTCGTTTTTCAACCAGCCCGGCCTCCAGCAGCGGAGTGAGAATATTCATCGCTCCCTGGCGGGACACGTCCAGATATTTCCAGATTTCGGCGGGACTTAGACTGCCATGGTCACTCAGCAGACCTAAAACTTCCTCCTGGCGGGGAGTCAGCGTGATCTTTTTCTCCCCATGGGAGGACTGGAATTTTTGCAGACGTATCCAGACCCGCTCCAGCGTCTGTTTCAATCCCCTGGCGGAATATTCCAGCCATTCCGTCAGGTCCTCCCCGGCCTGACTCACCTGGGCCAGGGCAGCATAATAGGCGGGCCGGTCCTCCCAATAATACTCATCCACAGAAAAAAGGGCATGGGAATCAAATCCCCTCCGGTACAGATCCCATAAGGCCAGAGCCCGCCCCATCCGCCCATTGCCGTCGGCAAAGGGATGAATGTCTTCAAAGCGGTAATGAAGAATGGCGGAACTCAACACCGGAGAAAGGTTTCGGGATTCCGTATTCCACCATTCCAGCAGTTCAAACATCAACGGGGAGATATCGGCTGCGGCGGGCGGGTAATGATTTCCCACTCGGACCTGAATCGTTCGATACGCTCCGGCCTGACCCTGATCCATCACCGTATCGGCAAGCAGGCGGTGCAGCGTAAAAAGGTCTTCATGGGTGATGACCCCGCGTTTCGCATTTTTCTCTATGAATCGTAACCCCGCAAAATAATTCAAGACTTCCCGTTCGGACCGCTCATCAGATGCCGTCAATTCCCTGCCTTCTTCTAAAGCCCGTACCTGCTCCAAGGTTAGCGGATTCCCCTCAATCGCGGTAGAGGCATGACCATTCCGCACCCGGGTATCCTTCTGCAAATTGGGAATCCATGAAAGAGACACCGTGGCCGCCTCAATCCGCTCCCGCAAGGCCGCAATCTCCTCTACCAGAGAAAGCAGCGCCGAGGTAATCGTGAAGTGTGGGATATATGTCATGGAATAAGTAAAGGTTAAGTCAACTTATGTGTCAACCCCGTTTGTCAAGTTTGTGTCAAGTTGGGCGCATCCAGCCGACGGCAGGCAAGCCCAGAATCGGTGTATTATTTTTCACCACCCGCTCGCAAGCTCGCTGGAGAGCACGGAGGGACACGAAGGCTTGTCGACCGGGGAGGGAATGCCGCGAGCCCCGGAATACACCCCAGATTGCGGCATATCCCTCCATTCAGCCACCTAAATGCGGAAGTAAACCGGATGGGGTTCGGCAATCGGGGTATCTTTCGGGGCTCGCCGAACCCATCCGCCGTAATGCTGGCTCCGTGCTCCTTCGTGTTCTCCGTGGTTCAATACATTGGTTGTGTGCCTTGCGGGTATAGAAGAACCTACACCGATTCAGGGATGCGCCAGCCCTCCCCGAAACGAAGAAGCAAAAGCTGACACCTTCTCTGTTTTCTGTTAGGTTCCTTTCATGTCATCCGTCCCCGCCGATCCTCAAACCCTCGACGCCTACGCATCGAAAATCCTCTCTCCGGACTGGGGGACCCCCTCGGAGGCGTTCCGGCAATGGATTCAGGAGCTGCCCGATAGATCTGCGGTGCTGGATGTGGGCTGCGGCAACGGCAAAGCCCTGCTGGAGATGCTGGACTGCGGCCTCAATGCCGTCGGCAGCGATGCCAGCCCGTCCATGGTCGCCGCCAGCCGCCAAACCCTCGCCGCCCAGGGTCATTCGGAAACCCGCATCCATCTGGCCGCCTTGCCCGGAGACCTGCCTTTCGCCGATGAAAGCTTCGATGCCGTCTCCTGCTGCGCGGTGCTCATGCATCTTCCCGAAATGCAGATCTTCGATGCGGTGCAGGAACTGACCCGGCTCCTGCGCGTCGGCGGACGCCTTTTTCTCTCCATCCCCAAATCCCGCAGCGACATTGACGTCCGGACCCACCGGGATCCGGAAGGCCGCCTGTTCACCCCCCTGCAAACACATCAGCTCTCCCTCCTCCTC
>JBMTJR010000154.1:0-5861 GCA_049438565.1 Kiritimatiellia bacterium | reverse complement strand
CCGCCGGAACCATCACCACCATGATCCGCGGACTGCACGCCAAGGGCCTGGTGGATTACAAGGTCCGTTCCGGTGTGAAGCTGACCCCGAAAGGCCGCCGGGCGGCGCTGCATGTGCTTCGACGTCACCGTCTGATCGAATCTTTTCTGGTTGAAATCATGCACATGGACTGGTCCGAAGTTCATGAGGATGCCGAAGCGCTGGAGCATGTGGTTTCTGACCGCTTTCTCGCCCGCATGGATGAGATGCTGGGGTTCCCCAGCACCGATCCGCACGGGGATCCCATTCCTGCATCCGGATCAGAACTGCCGGCAAATGACGCCCCCCTGCTCTCCGAAGCGGAACCCGGGGTCTATGAAGTGTCGAGAGTGGATGATCAGGCTGCGGATTTTCTGGACTGGCTCTCCGGGGCAAAACTCAAGCCGGGTCAGCCCTTCACGCTGCAAAAAATCGATCCGGTCGCCGGTGTATTCACCCTGAAAGTACCGGGAACCCGTGCCTTACTGCCCGTCTCTCAGACCATTGCGGCCAAAATCAGGATTATTCCTGCGGAAGTCTGATTTCCGCCCCCTGACCGGCGGGATATTCCGCCAGTTCCATCAGAATTCCCTCGGGCCCCCGGAAATAGACCAGACGCTTTCCGGTCTTTTCGTAACGGCAGACCTCACTCAGAAATTCAATCCCCTCCCTTTTCAGACGTTCCACCTCCGCATCCAGATCCTTCACGGCAAACGCCAGATGGCGATAGCCCGGATCGTGAGCCTGTCCCCCGTCGGCCACCGCATCCGAAACAGGCGTGTCGTAGCGGATCAGCTCCAAGCGCAGACGCTCACCGGGGAAGCGCAGTTTGACATACTCCGCATGCACTCCCTCAAGCCCCACAATTGTGGAAATCCATTCCCCGGATAATGAAGCCCGGTCTTCGACGATAAATCCGAGCTTGTCAAAAAAGGCCACCGCCCCCTCCAGATTCCTCACCACAAGATTCAAATGGTCCAGCGAAACAGTCATGAAGGAATTCTGTAGCCGGAACCGGCGGAGAAGAAAAGTCCCGGATGCAAACAATTCAGACGCTCAGGCGTCCCGCTGCCACTCCGGTTTTCCCTCATAGACCCAGCGGTAATAATCGGCCCGCTGTAATTTTGCGGCCGCAGTTTCGTCGATAAAAACTTTTGCCCGGGGGTGATGCTGCAGGATCGAGGCGGGAACCACGGAGGCAACCGGACCCTCAACCATCGCGGCCACCGCGGCCGCTTTCTTTTCGCCGAATGCAAGCATCAACACGCAGTCCGCATCCATAATGGTTCCGATTCCCATGGTGATACAATGATGGGGAACCTTTGATTCATCCCCCTCAAAAAAGCGTGCATTGTCTTTCAGAGTCTGAGGGGTCAGGGTTTTGATCCGGGTGCGGGAAGCAAAAGAGGAGGTGGGTTCATTGAACCCGACGTGTCCGTCGGATCCGATCCCCAGAACCTGAAGATCAATCCCGCCCGCATTCACAATCGCCGCCTCATACGCGGCGCAGGCCGCAGGAACATCCGGAGTCATTCCATCCGGAATATGCACGTTCTCCGGCAGGATATTGATATGGCTGAACAGATTCTCCCACATGAAGCTGTAGTAGGACTGTTCATGCTCCCGGGGCAGTCCGATGTACTCATCCAGATTGAAGGTGGTGATGCCGCTGAAATCAAGTCCCTCCTCCCGGTGCATGCGGATCAGTTCGCGGTACAGCATTAACGGCGTGCTTCCCGTCGCCAGCCCCAGTACCGCCCGGGGGTTTTCAGTCACCAGCCGGGCCACCAGCCGGGCTGCCGCCAAGCTGGCGGCGTCCGGACATTCCTGAATAATAATTTCCACTAGAAGATCTCCTTCAGAGATTTTTCACCCGACGCAATTACCGTTCCGCCGGTCAACACGGGGGCCCAGTCTCCATTTTCCCACTTCCGAAGACGGTAGAGAGTCGCAAAAGAAAAATCCGGGGCAGCCTGACCCTGTCCGCCCACCAGCTCTCCCCCCCGGCGCACATTGTCCTGCATCCAGGCCGGCAGCAGGAGATGATACGGATTCCGGGCCACCTCTCCCACATGCAGGGATGTCGCCGCCACCAGATCGGCAACCATATGGGCGTCCCCCTCCACCATCAGATTGGGATCATCCATCGCTCCCCAGAATTCAGTCTCCACCACCTTGCAGCTGAAATCCGGACCCATTTTTTTCATAGCCTCCACCACCAGATGATGGGTGACGATGTGCCGGGAATTCCAATCCCTCACATGAGGAAAAAAAACGATTTCCGGCGAAAATTTTTTCAGAATTGAGACCACATCCTCCACATTCAGAGAACCGGTGTCCTCCTGTTCCTTGTGGATCTCCCAGCCCAGATAGTTGCAGGCATCCGAAAGTTCGGCGGCCCGTCCCGCCTGACGCTCCGGATTGCTGCCAAAAGTCACCGGGATATTGAGAATCCGTTTCCCGGCCTCCCGCATCAGACGCAGCGGAAGCAATCCTACAATGCATTCGTCATCCGGATGCGGCATAAACAGCAGCACCTTTTCCGGAGAGTCCAAAGGAGCTTTCTGACCGCGCACTTTGAAGGACCGGGCTTCCTGAATCCCGGACTGAATGTCTAATACAAATTTAAGATAAGGATTCATCGGGTTTCTCCAATCATCGGCAGACTGGCCGCAGCCACGGCCTGACCATGCCGTTTGTCTTTTTCGTTCGGGGTTACAATTTCAATCACTTCGGCCAAATCCGGGAAACAGAGGTTCAAAACCTCCCTCGCTTTTTCAATCAGCACCGTTCCCCCCTCCCCGCTGGTCACCCGGCCCAGCAGAAGCACTTTCCGGATTTCATAAAAATCAGCATAATGCGCGAGCGTGAATCCAAGATAACTGCCAATTGTGGCGTAGATTTTGGCCGCACGCGCATCCCCCTGACGCATAAGTTCCTGCACCGCGACCAGCTGCTCCGGATACGGCATATCCGCCGGCAGCTCAATCCCCGCCAGCGGGGCAAGCCGTGCCACCGCCTGCTGGGAGAAATACTGCACGCCGCAACCGGCATCCCCCGACCACTCATCCACCGGGGCACCCTTCCGGTAATCCACCGGGGCAAAAGCCAGCTCATTCAACATGGGCGTGATATTCCCGTTCGGGGTCACGTATCCGACGGCCTGGCTGGTTCCCATGGCCAGTCCCAGCACCGCATTTTCTTTCAGGGTGATCGAACCGGCCAGCGCAGTCACTTCGCCGTCATTGACCACTTCAAAAGGCACATCGCCCCAGCGCGCTTTCAGATCAAAAAAGATCCGCCGGACTTTCGATTCGAAATCCTCCGGGGACACCCCCCGGAACAGAGAGGCCACTCTCACTTCATTGTTTACATACACCCCGGCGGAACTCCCTCCGATTGCATCCACCCGGGGCAAGTGCGCCGCCGCCCGGGTCAGCGTGTCGTGAATGCCTTCGATATGATACGAGGGATCGCTCTCAAAATAGGGATTCCACTCTACTTCCTCAGAAAACAGAACCTTGCCATCCATTACCGCCGCACATTTCCGGTCGGAGCCCCCCAGATCAAATCCGATACGGCAGCCATCAAAATGACGTCCCAGCGGAATGGTCTGCTCATTCGCCGCCGGCAGCTCCTCAAAAGAGCAGGGTAAAATCTGCAGTGGACACAGATAGGTTTTCTCCCCGAAAAAATCAAAATCGAACTTTCGCTCCCCGCCCGGAGAATAAATTTCGGCCAGCCGGACGGTCAGGGCGTCACATCCCGCAATCTTCACCGTGCAGCCCCCCCGCTGCCAGAGCAGAAACTTCAGCAGCCGCTCCGCATAGAACAGGGTTTTATCGGCGCTGTCCCCGGAGAATGGGAGCACCTGGGTCTCGAAGCGGGTGCAGGTCTGATCCGGACGCAACAGGGCGATGGACAGCGGGAGCGCCTTCCCGGAAGCTTTCGCCTCCGCTGCATAGGCACGGTTCCACAGGACTGCGGGAACAAAATCAGGATCAAGGATCGGCAGAAGAGAGGGAGAGATGTTCATTAAAACCACGGTAAACAAGCCCGGACACACATAAATATTAAATATGCGCCTTTTTTAATTATAAATTAACATTTCTGTTTATTTCCGGTTTCTGTTAGTAAGATCCCATGCGGTCCGATTTATTGAATCTTTCAGATCCGGAGAATTATTTTGAGGGAAAAGGCACCCAGCCCCTGCCCACCCCTTCCCAGATCCTGTTTTTTTTAAGGTCATCGCGTCAGACACTGCAGCAAAAAGCGCTGCAAAACCGTTCCCATCACCGGACCCTGCTCTGTTACAATCTGCAAACCGAGGGAACGGTGCATCTTGACCACCGGGAGCACCGCCTGAAACCGGGTCAGATTCTCACCATTCTCCCCTTTCAGTTCCACCATTACAGCCAGTTGAAATCCTCCAGACTGAAATGGCTGTTCTGCAGTTTTGAGTGCAGTCCCATGGGCATTCTGGAACCTCTGCGCAACCGGGTGATTGATCCCGGCAACAAAAGTCTTCTCACGCTGCAGCAGCTGCTCGAAGACTGGCAGGCCCCGCCCTCCACGCTCCAGCCCGCCCTGTTGCAGTGCACCCTGCTCCGACTCATTCTCTGTTTGCGCAAAGATCTGAAAGCGGAGCCGGAGATCCCGGCCAACGTAAACGGCAATGAACTCCTGCAGCGCATCAACCAGTACCTGGAGGAATGGAGAGGGCCGCCACTGAGAGGAGTGGATCTTGCGCGCGAACTGGGATACTCCGAATCCCATCTGCGGATTCTGTTTAAACAGTCCATGGGAATCCCGCTGGGAACCTATCTGCAGAATTACCGGATCAACCGCACCATCTCCCTGCTGCTGAACACCTCTCTGTCTATTCACCAGGTGGCGGAAGAGGCAGGATTCGGCTCCCCGCAGGCCTGCTGCCGCATGTTCAAACAGGCCACGGGGCAGACCCCGCGGGCATTCCGGTCTGGACATACCCACTCTCCGCTTTCTAAACAGAGCCTATGAAACCATCAGGAATAAACAGGATCCGCAGTGAACCTTGCTGAAAGCTGGCTTCTGCTCAAAGGGCATCCCGAATGGGCCGGAGGATTTCTGCTCTTTTCCGTGCTTTTGCTGACAGGATCTGTCCTGCTGGCGCCGCGGATTCTGGCGGAACTGCCGCATGACTACTTTCTCAACCCCCATCACCGCCCCTTGGAAAGTTTCCGGGACCGCCCCCTGCTGCGGATGGGGTTGCTGCTGATCAAAAATCTCTTTGCGGTCATCCTCGGCATCGCCGGACTGGCCATGCTGGTCCTGCCCGGTCAGGGTCTGCTGACCCTGCTCGTCGCCCTGATCCTGCTGGACTTTCCCGGAAAATTTGCCCTCAAACGAAAACTCATCCGTATCCCCTTCCTGCACAGACTTGCCAACAAACTGAGAAAATTAAGAGGGAAAGCAGAATTCCAGACCTGAGCGCCTTTCCCGGAAAGAAAAATACAATTTCCCCAACTAAACCCTTGCCAAAAGCCCGCGACCTGTAGTAAGGTCCGCCTCCACACTGCGGGGTGGAGCAGCCAGGTAGCTCGTCAGGCTCATAACCTGAAGGCCGCAGGTTCAAATCCTGCCCCCGCTACCAATCTGAAACCTCTGGAATCACTTAGTTTTCAGGGGTTTTTTTATGTTTTGGTGCCTGAACCGCTCTCAATCAGGCGGGGTGAAACAAGGGAAACATGAGGACATTTGGGGGTGAATTTACACACACATCCACACACACAACACACACGTTTTCTTTAAAACCGGCTTTATAAACACCCACATACGCACCCACAGGCTTAAAAAGAACCTCT
>JBMTJR010000153.1:0-5903 GCA_049438565.1 Kiritimatiellia bacterium | reverse complement strand
CAATCCACCACAATCCCCCACCTCTGTCAATCAATATTTCACCTGTTGCAATATTTTCACCTGTTAAAATATTTTACCTGTTGCAATATATTTCCACACATTCTCCGCCTTTGAACTGACTACATTGGTCTGTATTCATGATCCGTGGCGTTCGCCCCATTTTTCGGATGGCATTCTCGAAGGCTTCGATACAGAGTCGTGCACTCATCGTGTTGGATACCGACCAGCCGAGAACTGCCCGGCTGTGCCAGTCCATCACCGCACAAAGATAGCAGAAGCCACGAGCCATCGGGGTATACGTTATGTCAGCAATATTTCACCTGTTGCAATATATACAATATATATATTTTGTATATTTTGTATTTTGTAGGGGTTGGATTGCTGATGGATGAAACTACAGTCCGATTGTTTTTCTGAGATGGTTCAATTCACGGCCAACTAGTTCACGGGTCTCGCCAGGGGGAATATCTTTGATATCCAAACCTGCCATTCGTATCCTCTTGATTCTTACGACAGAGGCCTCTACGGAGTCACACATTCGACGGATGTGGCGGTTTTTTCCCTCGCCAAGGATTACGGAATAACAGAAATACCGTCCCTGGGTGGGTACCGGCGTCATTGCAAGCGCAGACAGTCTTTCTCCATCATTTTTTACACCGTTCAGGATCTGTTGACCCTGCAATTCCGTCAGTTCCTCCCGGAGCCAAACCAAATACTCTTTTTCAACATGGTAACGGGGGTGCGTCAGACGGTTTGCAAGTTCCCCGTCGTTTGTCACCAGAATCAATCCCTCGCTGTTCCTGTCGAGGCGACCCACAGGATAGAGCCGGAGATCCCTCCACGTTTCAGGCAACAAGTCCAGAATCGTTTTACGGCCCTCGGGATCAGAAACCGTGCAAATAACATTTCGGGGTTTATGAACCAACAAAACCCTGGTCGATTCCGGACGGACAAGCTGTCCATCCAGACGAACCAGGGTCTTATGTGGGATCACAGTACATCCCATTTCGGTGACAGATTTTCTATCTACCGTCACCCTGCCTTCGGCGATTAACCGGTCGCAGGCCCGCCGCGAACCCAACCCACAGGAGGCTAGGTAGCGATTTAAACGCACGGCAGAATTACTCTGCAGGCTTGGTTTTCCGTAACCCGAAGGCACGGTCCCCTTCCTTCCAGTCCCCACGCTCTTTGAGCAGGTCAATCCGTTCGTAACGCTTTAAAACATTACGTCTTTTGGCAATTTTACTGGCACCTTTCAAGCTGCGATGCATGGACATGATGAAACTCCTGATAAAATGGAAATGGAAATTGAAAGAGAAGATATAAAGAGCAAATCCGGAAAATTGTCAACCAAAATCAGGAGAAAACTCGGCAGACCCGGTCTGGGGTAACTCAGGAGGTGGCCGGTCTGTTGAGATCAACCCACTCTCTCCATTGGCGGCGGACCTCACTCTCGGTAAAAACTTTTTTCTCTTCTACGGTTTTTCCATTAATAAGTGGAGAAGATTTTATGTTTTTGGACTCCTGAAGCCGTTGCTCAAAAAGTTCTCGCTCCTTGGCAAATTCCACCAGTCTTGTGATTTTTTCGGACATCCTACGCGCATCATCCTCCGGAAGGTTCCCCGCAGTGAATTCTGCACGCGCCCGCTCCCAGAGATCTTTCAGTTCCGGTTCATGGGAGCTACCCGGCACACCCAGAGGAGAAAATATTTTCTCCATCATCAAGTCGATCTCCCGGTAGATCCGCTCAAGCGGAGTGAGACTGGATGAATCCTCCGCTGAAGATCCAGACGCGGAACCAGCCGAGTTCTTATTGAAAAATGAAGACCAGCCGAAATAGCCCAGGTAACCGAAAATAAGCAGGGCCAAGAGTAATTTGAATTTTGTCATCATGACGTTTTCTTTTGAGGATTGGGTTCCATGATTTCAATGTAAAAAGCAAAGCATCGGAAAATTCTAAGAGGAAAACTAAAAAAATTGAACAATCGCAAGAGAGCTCCGTCTATGCTATCAACCATTTCGGAGGAACCATATTTTATGACGAACCAAATTGATGTTATTCAGGAGCGCGTTGATCAGGAGCACGGCTTTGTCGGAAAAATCAGAACAGAAATGGCACAAACCGTTATCGGACAGTCTTATCTGGTTGACCGGCTGATTCTGGGGCTGCTTTGCGACGGCCATGTTCTTTTAGAGGGGGTCCCCGGCCTGGCGAAAACCCTTTCGGTGAAAACGCTGGCTTCGCTCCTGGACACCCAGTTTCAACGTCTGCAATTTACCCCCGATCTCCTTCCTGCGGACGTTCTCGGCACCCTGATTTACAATCCGAAAGAGGGTGATTTCCGGATTCGAAAGGGTCCCATTTTCGCAAACCTTATCTTGGCCGATGAAATCAACCGTGCTCCGGCCAAAGTGCAAAGTGCGCTGCTTGAGGCTATGCAGGAACGTCAAGTAACCATTGGAGACACCACCTATCCCCTGCCCTCTCCGTTTCTGGTACTGGCCACCGAAAACCCGATCGAGCAGGAGGGAACCTATCCGCTTCCCGAAGCGCAGGTCGACCGCTTCATGTTCAAACTGCGGATCAATTATCCGGACATCCATCAAGAAAGGTTAATCATGGAACAACACGCGATGACCGGCAATAAGAAAGAATTGTCCCCCGTGGTTTCTCCGGAGGATATTCTCCGGGCACGCAAAGTGGTGAATCAGGTCTATCTGGACGAGAAGATCAAAGATTATATTCTCAGCATCATTTTTGCGACACGTGACCCCGCCGCCTATGGTCTCCAGCTACAGGATTACCTCCGTTTTGGGGCATCCCCGCGCGCAACCATCTCCCTCGCTTTGGCCTCCCGTGCCCACGCTTTCCTGCAAAAAAGAGCCTATGTCACGCCACAGGATGTAAAAACCATGGCACCAGATGTATTGCGTCACCGGGTATTGGTTAGTTACGAGGCGGAGGCGGAGGAAAAAGATTCTGACAGTCTGATTCAGGATATTCTGAAAGCCCTGCCTGTCCCCTGATCTGTCCTCATGGTCTCAAAAGAACTGCTGCGGAAAATACGGGGCATAGAAATCCGTACCCGTCATCTGGTGACTGATATGCTGGCCGGCCAGTATCACTCCGCCTTCAAAGGCTCCGGTATGGAGTTTGAAGAGGTGCGTGAATATCAGCCTGGCGATGATGTGCGAAGCATCGACTGGAATGTGACCGCCCGGATGCAGCACCCTTTTATCAAAACGTTCCGCGAGGAGCGGGAACTCACGGTTTTACTGGTGGTGGACATGAGTGCCTCTCTGCGTTTTGGCTCCGGAGAACAACTGAAACAGGAGATCATCGCTGAAATCGCAGCCATCCTTGCTTTGGCCGCTATTCGCAATCAGGACAATGTGGCCCTCTTGATGCACACCGATCAAGTAGAAAAATATATCCCGGCCGGAAAAGGATCCCGGCATGTCCTGCGGGTGGTCCGTGAAATTCTCAGTTTCCAACCGCAGGCAAAGGGAACAGATCTCCGCCCCGCTCTCACCTTCCTTAACCGGGTGCTTCACCGCAAGTCTGTAGTCTTTCTGCTGGGGGATGGGCATCTGCCGGAAGGCAATCTGGAGGCGGCCAAACTGATCGCCCGCCGCCATGATCTGATTTCGGTCCGCCTGGAGGATCCCGGTGAATCCAACTGGTTCTCCGTGGGGCTGATCGACTGGGTGGATCCCGAAACCGGAGAATGCTTCCTGGTGGACAGCTCCAGTCCAAAGGTACAGTCCGCCCTTCGGGAGGGTCAGGAAGCCTGGTCAAAGGAGCTTGATCAACAACTTCACCGGGGCCGCATTGATTCCCTGGTCCTTTCCACGCAGGAACCCTATGAAAGGGCATTGGCAGGGTTTTTCAGAGTCCGCGCCAGCCGGAGGGGAAAATGAAAGCGGTCTGGATTTTGATTCTCACCGGGCTGATGGCTGCCTGTACCCCTCCCGAAAAGGAATCCGAATTCCCGGTTCCTGAGAAACTTCCCTCGGTGCAGATTCAGCTTTCCAATCCCCAGCCAAAAGTGGGGGAACGGATGAAACTGCGGATCCGGGTCAGCGCAGAGGACCGTCTGGTTCTTCCCCCGGTCAGCGAGTGGATTGATCCCGCCCTGGAAGTCCTGAACGCAGAATCCGCGGTTTTAGAGGATCCTGAAAACTGGATTCGCGAAGATCAAGTGGAGCTTACGCTGTTTACGGTCACCAATCTCACTTTGTTTGCGAAGAGCTCGGTCAGGACCCTTTCCGAAGAACCTCAAGAACTGACCCTTCCTTTTCAAAGTATCGAGGTCCAGTCGGTACTTACAGAGGGCTCTGAGGTTCCGAGTTTCGGAAATGACAGTCTGCCTGACTTCCGAGGTCCGGAAGCGCTGCGGCGGCAGCGTCGGAATCAAATCATCAGTGCGGTGGCTGCGGTTCTGATTCTGGCGCTTCTGGGAATCGGATTCTGGTTACACTCCAGAAGACCGAAACCGGTCCCTCCCCCGGTTCCCCCTCACCGGATTGCCCGGGAAAAAATGGACAGGCTGCGCGAAAGTGAAATCTGGCTGAACGTCAACATGGATGCCTGCGCGGTGGCCCTGAGTCAGATTCTTCGTCAGTATATTGAAGCGCGGTTTAAGATTCAGGCTCCGGAACAAACCACGGAGGAATTTCTCGAAATGGCGGAGAAGAATTCCCCGTGGCCGGAGAAAGATCAGGCCGGACTGCAAAACTTTTTTCAGGTCACGGACCAAATCAAATTTGCGGGATCCAGACCGGGCTCTGCGGTGCTCGAGGATTTGTGGAACGCGGCCCGATCGTTTGTGGAATCCACCGCCGGGGAGGATCCGGCTGCATGATTCTGCGTTTCGCCCATCCGTGGTTTCTCACCGTCCTGCTGGTGCTTCCGCTCTGGATCTGGGTGACTTTCTCGGCGCGGTTCAGAACCAAATTGAATTTTCCATCGTTGACTCCTTTGCGAAAACTCCCGGTATCTGTCGCGCAGCGCTGGCATCACGTACCCCCGGCTCTTGCGCTTTTGGGTCTGGCACTGTGCATCATTGCGCTGGCCAGACCCCAAAGCGGACTCCGTCAGCGCACCGTAACCTCTGACACCGTGGATATTGTTCTGGCCATTGACACTTCGACCAGCATGAATGCCATTGATCTTGGAAACAATCAGAATGAAAACCGTCTGGATGCGGTGAAAAAGGTGGCGGAAACCTTTATCAATGCCCGTCCGGCCGACCGGATTGGTCTGCTGGCTTTTGCGGCCATGCCCTACACAAAATCACCTTTGACCCTGGACCATGGGTGGCTGCTCAACCGGCTGGCGGAACTGCGGACCGGGGAACTTCCGGACGGAACCGCCGTGGGCACCGCGCTGGTGAGTGCGGTCAACCGTCTCCGCAATTCGGAATCGAGCACAAAAATCATCGTTCTGCTGACGGATGGAATCAGCAACAAGGGAGAAATCTCTCCGCTGGACGCGTCTCCTCTGGCCGCAAAGGCGGGGATCAAAGTTTACACCATCGGTGCCGGTTCAGAGGGTCCGGTCCGCTATCCGGTCCGGGACATGTTCGGACGCCAATATTATGACCAGGTTGAAATTCCGATCGACAGCGAAACCCTCCGGAAAATGGCGGAGCTGACTGGCGGCCGTTTTTTCCGCGCCCGGGATGCGGAAGAACTGGAGGCGGTGTTTCAGGAGATCGACCAGTTGGAACCCACCGAAATTGAGCTGGAGGAATACACACTCTACACGGAACAGTTCCAATGGTTTGCCGGCATCGGACTGAGTCTGCTGATTCTGTCACGGATTCTGGCGGCCGGACGGCTGGGGAGGGTTCTGGCATGAGCTTTGGCAATCCTGAGTACTTCTGGTTGTTTCTCCCGCT
>JBMTJR010000152.1:0-5970 GCA_049438565.1 Kiritimatiellia bacterium | reverse complement strand
ATCCTCCCCAGTCCACCCGGAATATGCTCCGGCATCTGCTGCCCTGGGGGATCCGTCCCTCGGAAAATGATTTCTGGGCGCTGCGGGATATCTCCTTTGAACTGGGGGAGGGGAAGGTCTTGGGCATTCTGGGGCGCAACGGCAGCGGGAAATCCACGCTCATGCAGATCGTGGCCGGTCTGTTGGAGCCGAGCACCGGACATATTTCGGTGCAGGGAAATGTGGCCGCGCTGCTGGAATTGGGAGCCGGATTCAATCCCGAATTTACCGGACGGGAAAATGCCGTTTTTTCCGGGACGATTTACGGATTCGGGGCGGAGGAAATCGAGAGTCGGCTGGATGACATCATCGAATTCGCGGATATCGGGGAGCATATTGATGCGCCGGTCAAAACCTATTCCTCGGGGATGTTTGCCCGGCTGGCTTTCTCGGTGGCGATTGCGGTGAATCCCACCCTGCTGCTGGTGGATGAGATTCTTTCGGTGGGGGATCTCGGGTTTCAGGCCCGCTGCTACAAACGGATTGAGGAAATGAAACAAAAGGGAACCAGTATCCTGTTTGTGTCGCATGATCTGAACAGCATGCAGGTGCTGTGTGACGAGGTGCTGCTGCTGGACCGCGGTCGCATGATCGACAAAGGCAATCCCAAAAAGGTCACCGAAACCTACCGCACCCGCATGGTGCAGTCCGGCTCCTCCACCGCCGGCAAAGCGGGCAAAATGCCGGCCGCCCAGCTGAAAAATGTTTTCTCCAATCTCAGTCTCAAAAACCAGCACGGGGATGCCGTGCTGCATGCACGGGTGGGCGAGCGTTATGTGGCGGAAGTGGAATTCAGTGCCGGGATCGATATCGAAAATCCGGTGTTCAATTTTCAGGTGCAGACCATGCAGGGGGTGCTGGTGTATGATACAAGCACGCTGATGAAAAAACGCGATGTCCACCGTCTGGCGGCCGGGGACAAGGTGCATTTGCGGGTGCAGTTTGATCTGCATACCTGTCCCGGTCCGTTCCGGCTGGGCTTCGGGGTGGCGACCCTGGAGGGGGATCTTCCCCGTCCTCTGAGTGGAAGCTCGCATCTGGCCTTTGAGGCGATTGCCGATGTGCCCGCCTACGGATTTGCAAATCTGTATTCTAAAATTGATTTAACCTATTTGTAGGAACTTCCGACCATGTCCCTGTCCGCGTTCTACGACCTGCCTGATGTATCCGTGGTGATTCCTTATCACAACTGTCCGGAACTGACGGCGGCCTGTCTGCAGTCCTTTGCGGAACACAGCCGTGATCTGAACTGGGAACTCATTCTGGTGGATGACGCCAGCACCGAACAGCCGGACGTGGACTGGATCCGGGATCACCCCCGGGTCCAGAGAATCCGCAATGAGTCCCGCAAATCCTACAGTGAAAACAACAATGCGGCAGCCGCCCGGGCCCGGGGACGTTATCTCTGTCTGCTGAACAACGACACCCTGCTCACTCCCGGCTGGGGTTCGGCGCTGCTGGCGGTGGCGGAGCGGCATCCGGATTTGGGGGTGCTCGGAAATCTGCATCTGTATCCGGACAGCGGAAAAGTGCAGCATTCCGGTATGGGCTTTGATGCCGCAGACAAACCGTTTCATCTGAATCCCGGTTCGGACCCCGCCTCCGCAGCAGTCCGTTATGAACGGGCTTTCCAGTGCGTGACCTTTGCCTGTGTGCTGATTCCCAAAACAGTCTACGAGGAGCTGGGCGGTCTGGATGAAAGCTACCGCAACGGTTTCGAGGACTGCGATTTCTGTCTCCGTGCCCGCGCCCGGGGAAAGCAGGTCCTCTACACCCCGGCCAGCCGGATTTATCACTACGGACAGTCCACACCGGGCCGCACGGCGAATGATGATCGGAACTGGCTGCGTTTTCAGGAGATCTGGGGCGGAAAAGTGGAACCGGATCTGAAGTCCCTGGGAGAAGAGGATCAGCGGATCAACAAAGCTTCGGTGCAGGCCTCCGCCGGAAACCGGCCCGGCCTCCACCTCTCCGTGGATTTAAGCGTGGCCAATGCCTTCACCTGGGCGACCGTGGATCTGATTGAGGCTCTGCACCGCCGCGGTGTCCCCATGAGTATCCCGCAACAGCCGGTCATCGACGCCTCGATTCCGGAGAAACACCGGGGGCTGCTGAAGAGTCTGATGTCGATCACTCCCCGGAGCACTTATCACGTGAAGTGGACCCATTATTGGCCCCATCACTACCGGGAACCCCTGTTCGGGGAGGTGAACGCCGAATTTTTCTGCACCAACTACCGCTACAACGCGGAGAAGGTTTTTCCGGATCTCTGGATGCGGCATGTGGTGGTCAACGAATACCGCAAAATTCCGGTGGCGGAGTATAACCTGGAGGCGCTGACGGAACTGGGGGTTTCTGCGGAACAGTGCCGGGTGATGCCGCTGGGCTATTCCCCCGAAATTGAAGAGGTCTTTCCGGCCGGAACCCCGGAACCGGAGCGCGGCGCGGGCCCCCTGAAAATTCTGCTGGTGACCAACTCGCATGATCTGTACCGTTACGGAACCGATCTGGCGGTTCAGGCTCTCTCCCGTGCGTTTTCCGCCGAGGAGGATGTGGTGGTTCACATCAAAGATTACGGAGCCTCCAGCGGCTCCACCGTGCTGCAGGAATGGATCTCAGCCTGCGACCGCTTTCCCCGGATTGAATGGCACCGGACCTTTCTCAGCAAAGAGGATCTGCTCCGTCTCTATGCCGGAATGGATCTGCAGCTGGCCCCCTTCCGCGGAGAGGGATTCTCCATGAAAATTCTCGATGCGGCGGCCCTGGGTGTCCCCACCATGATGCCAGCCTACGGGGGGCCGATGACATTTTCAACCCCTGACACTTTTCTGTCCCTGCCGTTCCGGGAGGTGCCGGTGGGAGACTGTTATGATCAGCGCAACACCTATCTGGGAGAGGGAGCCACCTGGGCGGAGGCGGAGCTGGAGCCGATGGTGGAGATGCTGCGGAGCTGTCTGCAGAATCCTGCGCAGTGCCGGGAGGTGGGGGAAGCCGCCCGAAAACATGTGCGCCCGGCTTTTTCCTGGGATGCGGCCGCAGCCACGTTTATGAACACCCTGGAGGGATGGTACACCGAGCGGGAGACGGCACTGAGCGTGCAGCGCAAACCGCATACGCTTCCGCTGACCGTGATCATTCCCACCAAGGACCGCGAGGATATTCTCAGCAAAACCCTGGATGCCTACCAGGCGCAGACCCTGGAGGCCTCCGCCTTTGAGATTCTGATTGTGAATGATCATGGCGATCTGCCGGCCCTGAAAGAGCTGCTCGACCGGTATCCCGGGCTGAACACCCGGCTGATTGACAATCAGGGGCCGGGCGGTCCGGCGGCCGCCCGCAATCTGGCAATCCGCAACTGCACGGCGGAGATTGTGCTGATCACCGGAGATGACATTGTTCCCGTAAAAGACTTTCTCCGTCAGCATATGGAAGGCCACCGCCGCCATCCGGAACCCGAAAGTGCTTTTGTGGGTTTTACGGACTGGCATGAGGATCTTCCCCAGACCCCTTTTATGAACCACATCACCGGCAAAGGGGGCCAGCAGTTCAAATATGACGACATGCGGGACGACAAAGTGGTGCCGTTTGACCGGCTCTACACCTCAAACTGTTCCCTCAAACGCCGTTTCCTTCTGGAGGAGGAGGTTCTGTTCAGCACCCGTTACCGCTATGCGGCCTACGAGGATGTGGAACTGGGTTACCGCCTGCATTTGAAAGGCATGAAGCTGCGGTTTCTCTCCAAAGCGCTGGGATACCACCTGCATGAAATGACGCCCGGGTCCTTTTTGGAACGTCAGCGGAAGGTGGGGCGGATGCTCACGCTGCTGACCCTGCAGCGTCCGAGTTATGTCCCCAATGAACATGCGGCATTTCTGCGGGCGCTGGAGTTCTACCGTGCAAAACCCGCATTGCATCAGCATTCCTTCTCGGGCGTGAATCCGGAAAATCTGATCGAAGAACTCTCCCGCTGCTGTCAGGAAATGATGAGCCTGAATCTGGGGCTTGCAGGTGAAACCGGCCTTCCTTTGGTGGATCAGGATGGCGCGGTGTGGGCCGACTGGTTTGCCCGGGGCACCGGTCAGGTATGGGAAAGTCTGAATCAAATGATTCTCCGCGCGGGCATGGCCGAGGAATGGGCCGGCGATGCGGAGGACAAAGCAGCCTCCACCTGGATTCAGCTGGTGCTGCTGCCGAATGTGCTGGGTTGCGCCGGAATGAGCTGGGAGATGCCCTTCAGCCGTCCGGATTACACCACGCTGGTGGCTCCAAACTCCAAACTGATCTATAATCTGGCCAAATTCTGCCGCAACGCCCCGGTTCTGGGGTCGATGGTGCAGCGCTTTGAGCACAGTGCCCATGGGCGGACTGTCCGGCTCTACCTGGCCAAATGGCTGGCCCGCTGAGCCACGGGCAGCACCATGCGGAACGAACTTCCAGCCCCTGCGGACACTCCTCCTGCCGGATCACCGGCGGGACTGCTGCTGCTGGGCATGCACCGTTCGCTGACCTCGCTGACCGCCACGCTTCTGGAAAATGCCGGCTTTTACATCGGGGAACCAGAGGAAAGGATGCCGGCCCGGGCGGACAATGCGGAGGGCTTCGGGGAGCGGAAAGATGTGTATGCTCTCAATGAGTGGATTTTGGAAACGGAGCTTGGAAGCGGACAGCCCCGCTGGCCGATGGGGCAGGGATGGCTGCGTCCCGTCACGGTGATCCCGGAACAGCTCTCCGCGCCGGGGCGGCTGCATGCCCGGAGCTGCATCCGCGAAATTTCAGCCAGACTGGGCCGGACCGGGAGCCCCTGGCTGCTGAAAGATCCCCGCTGTTGTCTGACGGGACAGGTGTGGAAAGATTTTCTGCCGAGGTTCTCTTCTCTGCTCGTATTCCGTGATCCTCTTCAGGTGGTACGTTCCCTGCAAAAGCGCGATCAGCTTCACTTTGCCCATGCTCTGGCTCTCTGGGAGCTGCACATGCGTGCGGCTCTGGAACAGATGCAGGGTGCTCCCGGTCTGATTTTGCATACGACAAGTCTGCTGCAAAACCCTGATCAGGAAATGCTCCGGATTTCCGATTTTCTGGAGTCAGCGGGTTTTACCGGAATTCAGAGACTGAGCTCCGCACATATTTCCGGAGTCCTCCGGCCGGAGATGATACACAGTCAGCAGCGGGCCTTCGACGATCCCGGAATTCTCAATGCCTCCCAGCTACAACTGCTCCGACAGCTGGAGGCGGGCGATCTCTCTGATCCGGGCCCGCTTTCGCAGAGCTCGCGCGAGGCGCTGGCCGATTTTGAGCGGGAGAACCACCGCATTCAGGCGCAGCAGGATCAGTATCTTCAGCTGGAACGCTCCGCGGAAGCCTATGCGGAACTGGCCGGGATTTATCGGGAGAGGCAGCAGCAGCAGAATGTGCGGATCGGCAATTATGACCAGAATCTGGAATCCCTGATGCAATCCAGGCTGTGGCGGATGCTGAAAAAACTCCGGAATTTTCATGTGCCGCTTCCCGGACTGGATCCGGTGCAGCTTGAAACAAATTTCCGCACGCTGCAGGAGAGTCATCGGCAGTTTCTCCGCGAACAGCCCGTCCCTCTTTCCGCTTCCCGTTCCGCGAAGGTGGTGGCCCTGCTTTCCACGGATCACGACGAAATATGGATTGAAACCTGCATCGAACAGCTTCTTTCTGGGGGACTGGAGATTCTGCTGCTGGATCTGGGGTCCACCGATCAAACCCTTGCCAAAGCGGAAAAATATCTGGGGCGGGGGCTCCTGGGAATCGAAAGGCTGTCGGAGAGGGAATGCCTCGCATCAAAACAGGCCCTGCTCGAAGCCAAACTTGCCCGGAGCGAAAGTTTGGCGGCCGACTGGTTTCTCTTGGCCGAGCCGAAAGAATTTTTTGCCCCCCCTCCGGGTTTCGCTTCGCTTCAGGACT
>JBMTJR010000151.1:0-5989 GCA_049438565.1 Kiritimatiellia bacterium | reverse complement strand
ACTTTCCGCTCCGCGGAAAATATGTCCGGGCTCCCTTGGAAGTTCCCGTCTAAAAATGCAATGTACCGATATCCCGTCGGATCTGAGCACCGTCAAAGCGGATTTTTGCCAACTCATCGTAGGCGGCATCCCGCGCGGCTTCCCGGGTGGCCCCGGTGTGGGAAACCGAAAGAATTCTTCCGCCGTTGGTTTCAAATTTTCCCTCCGCGTTCCGGCGGGTTCCCGCATGGTACACCCGGCCGCTCTGAACAGTGTCCAGTCCCTCAATCACCTCTCCGGAGCTGCTGCGCACCGGATACTCCCGGCTGGCCATCACCAGCGTGATACTCCATCCCTCATCAAAACGGAGCAGATCCGGATTCAGTTTTCCCCGGGCCGCCTCAAACAGAAACTGCGCAAAATCCCCCTGCACCAGCGGGAGCACCGCCTGGGCTTCCGGATCCCCGAACCGACAATTGAATTCCAGCACTTTCGGACCCTGTTCGGTCAAAATGATGCCGAAATACAGAAAGCCGCAGTAACGGAGATTGTCTTTTTTCAAGCCTTCCACCGTGGGGCCGATAATGGTTTTCTCGATCTGTTCCGCCATTTCCGGGTCCAGCAGACGCCGGGAGGCCACCGCCCCCATTCCTCCGGTGTTCGGACCCCGGTCCCCCTCCTGCAGCCGTTTGTAATCCCGGGCCGGCGTGAAATACTGATAGGCATCCCCGGCCACCGCGCAAATCACCGAGACCTCTTTCCCTTCGAGAAACTCCTCCACAAACACCCGGTCCTCCCCGAACTGTTTCTGTTCAAACACCATCTGCACAAAGTCCTCCATTTCCGCTTCGGTGGTGCAGACCGCCACGCCTTTTCCAGCCGCAAGCCCGTTGTATTTCAGCACGGCAGGATATGAACGCACCGCCGCCCGGCAGTCTGCCGCATTGTCCACCACCTCAAAGCCTCCGGTAGGGATTTGATGCCGCATCATGAATTCTTTCGCATAAATTTTGCTGCTTTCCAGCTGGGCCGCCTCCTGAAAAGGTCCGAAACAGGGAATTCCCGCCGCCTCGCACCGGTCGGCCAGCCCCCGGGCCAGCCAGGCCTCCTCGCCGGCCACACAAAGATCAATCCTCTGGGATTTCATCCATTCCACCAGGGCATCGGGATCCGGGATCCCGGGAACCGGCTTGGCCAGATCCGCCATTCCCTCACTGCCCGGACAGGCATACAGCGCGGAGGTCGAGGGGGAGGCCGACAGCGCTCCCGCCAGTGCATGCTCACGTCCGCCCTTTCCGACAATCAAAATTTTCATAAGGTCTCTCGATTCAAATTTCCTAACAAAACGGCCTTCCTGCCTACCCTCCGGCGGATAAATTGCAACCGCAAAGCCGATTCTTTCATGCTTGCAATCCCCGGTCAAACCGCTTGAGTGATCCCCCTCCATCCCTGCTTATTCTTATGAAGAAATCATCCATTCTCCTTCCCTGTTTTTTCACAATTTTCCTCGGGATTTTCACCCCCTCCCTCTCAGCTGCCGAAAACGCGGACCTGCAGGTTGAGGCCGATCAGCTGAGTTTTGAGGCCGAGACCAATGAGGTCACCGCCACCGGGAACGTACTGCTCCGCAAGGGCTCACAAAGTCTGAAAGCGGATGTCGTCACCTACAATCAGGTCACCGAACAGGCTTTTGCCCGTGGCAATGTGGTGTTCACCAATGAAGATCAGATTTGGCGGGGCGAAACGCTGCAGTACAACTTTATTACCGGCAAGGGCAGTTTTCCCAGTCTGAATATGGAATCGGGCCCCTTCAAACTGAGCGCGGCGGGTCTGGAGCGGCTGGGACCGGTACAGACCCGGATGGAGGAGGTGAAAGTCACCACCTGTCCGGATCCGGTGGACCCGGAATTTGAGATCCGGGCCGGCGTGGTCGATGTCTATGAGGACGAGGTCTTTCTCATGCGCAATCCGGTCTTTTATCTGCACGGCATCCCTTTCTTTTATCTGCCCCGTCTGACCCTGGACCAGCGGCGGCAGCCGACCAATTTTGATGTCATTCCGGGCTACAGCTCCCGGGACGGTTTCAGTCTGCTCAACTCCTACAACCGCTATCCGACCGACGGCTACCGCACCAAAACCCATCTGGATCTGCGCAGTGAACGGGGACTGGCCGCCGGTCAGGATTTTTACTGGTATGATCCCGAAAGCAACCGGGACCACACCGTGCTGAAATTTTATGGAGCCCTCGACGATGCGCCCTACCGGAATGCGGACCAGGAAACCGCCCTGCGCGCCCAGGGAATCGATATCGATGAAGAACGCTACCGCATCAAATTCAACACCCGGCGGGAAATTTCCCCCACCGATACCGTCTGGGCCAATGCCTCCTACCTCAGCGACGCAAAAGTGGTGGAGGATTTCTTTGAAGATGAATTCCGCGATGAGCCGGTTCCGGAGACCCGGGTTGCGTATTCCGCGCTCGGCGAGGGCTGGAATGCGAATATCGATCTCAGCCGTCAGCTGAATCCGGAGGAGTTCGAATCGGTGAACCGCCTTCCCGAAGCCACCTTCAACGTGCCCCTGCTGAAAATGGGGGAGTCGGACTTTCTCTATGAAAGCGAGACCCGGGCAGGCTATCTCGAGCGGAGCTACTCCGATTTCCAAAAGGAAAGCGGACTGGAGAACTATGACAGTCTCCGCCTTCACACCGAGCAGATGTTCTATTATCCGACCCGCCACTTCGGATGGCTGAACCTGATTCCCCGCGCCGGAGCCAGTGTCACGTATTATGACACCACCCGCCGGACCGAAGAAGTGGTGACCCCGGTCTCCATCGTGGACGAAAACAATATCATCACCACTTCGTTTGAAACCAACCGGGTCACCACAGCCCAGTCCGCCGATATCCGGGTCCTGCCCGAGATCGGTTTCGAAACCTCATTCAAAGCCTTTGGCATTGTGCACGACCGCGCCACCAACCTCGGCAGCGGTCTCCGCCATGTGGTCGAACCTTTCGCGAATTATACCTTCGTCCCGGAACCGGATCTGACCCCCAGTCAGATCTATCAGTTCGATGAGATCGATGCCCTGGGTGAAGAACACAATCTGGCTTTCGGGGTGCGCAACAAATGGCAGACCAAACGCCCCATTGGCAATGACCGCTATCAGATTCAGGACATGGTCAATATGGTCATCAGCACTTCCTACGACCTCCGCTCCGAAGCCGATCCCTCACTGGCCGATATCTTTGTGGATACAGAGATGCGTCTGGTCGACTGGGCCTGGACCCGTTTCAATTTCCGCTACGACAGCGAAGAAAGCGAATTCAACGCCGCCAATGTGGAACTCCGGCTCAAAGATGCCCAAACCGGAAACAGCCTCATCCTGAACCACCGGTACCGGCTGGACGACACCAACACGCTGCAGCTGGAGTATGAACTGAATCCCAAAGAAAGATTCGGGTTCACCGGATACACCCGTTACGAATTTGAAGACGCCGGATTTGAGGAGCAGGAAGTCATGTTTACGATCCGCACCGACTGCGTGGGCTACGGCATTGGGGGCAAGTGGCGCAAAGGGGATACGTACCTCGACGGCACATCGGATGATGACGATTACGAGATCTGGTTTCAGTTCTGGCTCACCGCCTTTCCGCGGGCGATTCTGGGGACACGCTGATGAAAAACTCGCAAGGATTCTCTCTGATTGAAGTTCTGGTCGCGCTGGTCATCATTGCCATCATGGGCTCGGTGGTCGCGCTGAATCTGGTCGGAACCACCGAGGATGCCAAAATCAAAAGCACCCAGGCTGAAATTCAGACGCTGGCCACGGCCCTGACGCTCTACAAAGCTCAACAGGGATTTCTGCCCAGTCAGCAGCAGGGGCTCGAAGCGCTGGTCCGCGCACCCACCAGTGCGCCGGTCCCGCCCCGCTATCCCCAGGGCGGATATCTGCAAAGTGTGGAGGTGCCTCTGGATGCCTGGGACCGTCCTTACATCTATCTCAGCCCCGGCCGGGAAAATCAGCCGTTTGAAATCATCAGCTACGGCGCGGACGGCATGGAGGGAGGCAGCGGTGCCGACGCCGATCTCAGCAACCTGCAGTAAAGCAGGGCCGCCCGAGGGTTTCACCCTGCTGGAGGTGCTGATCAGTCTGCTCATCCTCGCAGTGCTCAGCGCCGGCCTTGCCCGGATTCTGCAGAGTTCCCTGCTCACAAATCAACAGATCAAACTGCAACTTCAGTCCACCCCGGAACAGCAGCATCAGCTGCATCTCCAGCTCGCCGGAGAGCGGGAGGAGGCGCTGGTGGAACTGATTCCGCAGTAACGCAGGCTTTTCAGCCTGAAGCACCCCAGGCTTTCAGCCTGCGGGTGAAATTGCAGGCAGGATGCCTGAGCTCCTGCAGGCAGGATGCCTGACTTCCTTCAGGCTGAAAAGCCTGAGCTACTGCAGGCTGAAAAGCCTACGTTACCCGTTCCCAGTCCTCCCAAAAAGAAGGATAAGACTTTTCGACCACTTCAGGATCTTCGATTTCCAGCGGACCCAACGCCGCCAAAGGCGCGAAGGCCATGGCCATGCGGTGATCGTCATAGGTGTGAACAGACTGTCCAGAGATAGCCGCCTTCCGACCGTTCAGCAACATGACTTCATCCCCGATCACTTCTGTCTCGCAACCGAACTTGGCCAATTCCGTCTGCAGCGCCGCAATCCGGTCGGTTTCTTTGATCCTCAGACTCTGCAGGCCCTCCAGCCGGGCCGGAATCCCCAGTCCGGCACAGCAGACCACAAAGGTCTGGGCCTGATCTGAAATGTGCAGAAAGTCCGCCGCAAAAGAATCTTTGCGCGGGCCGGGACGCAGGATCACCCCGTCCTCCACAAATTCACTGCGCACGCCCAGATCGACAAACAGATCCGCCAGCTGGCGGTCGCCCTGCAGACTCTCCTCCCGCAAATGCATCAGCTTCAGTTCCCCCGAGCCCGTCAGGGCCATCAGGGAATACCAGTAGCCCGCTCCAGACCAGTCCGATTCAATCGCATAACGGCCCGGCAGCGGGGACTGCGGCTCCACCGTGAAAGTCTGGTCTTTTTCCAAAACCTGCAAACCAAACCGGGCCATCCACTGGATCGTCATGTAGATATAGGGCCGAGAAGCCACCGTGCCACGGAGGGTCAGCTCCAGACCGCGCTCAAGAAAAGGCGCAATCATCAGCAATGCCGAAACGTACTGCGAACTCACATCCCCCCGCATGGTCACCTGACGCGTTTTCTGGGCAAAGCCTTTGATTCTCAGCGGGCAGAACCCCTCCTGATTCACATATTCGATTTCCGCACCCAGCGTTTTCAGTGCCTCGACCAGAATGCCGATGGGACGTTCCTGCATGCGGGGGCTTCCGGTGATGAGGGCCGGACGATTGGCCGCAACGCACCAGGCGGTGAGAAAACGGGTGGTCGTGCCCGCATCCTGCGGATTCAGTTCCTCCGCCCCGCTTTGCAACAGGGACTCCAGCAGCCGGGTGTCCCGCGCTGCGGAAAGATTGTCCAGTTGGATCAACTCCTCCCCGGCCAGCGCCCGCAGAATCAGCGCACGGTTGCTTTCGCTCTTGCTCGCCACCATGGGCAGGCAGGCGTTCAGCATTTTTGCGGGGGGGATGACTTTCATGCGGGATCTTCAACACTACCCGGGGAGGGTTGGCAAGAAAAACAAATCTCCGGGAGCCCTGAGAGCGCGGATTTTACCCCAGCCGGTCCCGGAATTCCGCGTAGCCGAATTCGCGGGTGACGGTCAGCTCTCCCCCGTCCCAGAGCGCAATCGCGGGATGAGCCACCCCGTTGAAATGACTGGTTTTGACCATGCTGTAGATGGCCATATCGGTAAAGAAGAGCCGGTCTCCCCGCCGCAGGGGTTGATCAAAACTGTAGTCCCCGATCCGGTCTCCGGCCAGGCAGGTAATCCCGCCGAGTTTGTAGGTGTGCGCTTTTTCTCCCGCCCCGCCGCTTCCCAGCACAAAAG
>JBMTJR010000150.1:0-6054 GCA_049438565.1 Kiritimatiellia bacterium | reverse complement strand
GAGATTCTTCTGGGCGCCCCGTCGATGAGCGGACAGGCCGACCCGACCGCCCCCGAAGTCCGTTTGCTGCAGGGTCTGAAAATTCTCATGTTTCATTTCCGCGGACCGGGAACCTTTGTGGGCCTGATGTGGCCGGTGGGAATGCTGATCTGTCTGCTGGTGACCCGTCATCGCCGTCTGCCTTATTTCTGGCTTCCCGTTCTGATCAGCATGCTGGCCTGTCTGGCCGGACTGAGTTACGTGACCGGCTATGAAAGTTTTGAAGAATCTCTGCTCATCCTCACGCCGCTGCTTCTCCCCTTCGCGATTCTGCCCGCCGCGTTTGCCCTGCACAGCTGGATGCAGGCCGAAGCACGTCCGGCCGGACTCTGTCAACTCAGCTGGCTGATTTGCGGGGCGCTGCTTTATCTGATGATCCAGCTGCCGCATTTTCTCCGGCCCTCCTCCACGGAGAACCGGGAACTGGTGGATCAGAGGATCACCCTGATTGAAGAGTATGGTGCCCTGCCCCCGCCTCAGCTGAACGCCATGCTGCTCAGCGACAGTCCGGGCATTTTCCTTACCGCAGGCAAATCAAACGTGCTGGGGAGCAGAGGGGAGACCGACTGGCAAATTCTCACCGCCAAATATGCCAACGGCGAGTTTCAAAGTGACCCGCTGCTGGCTTATCTGAAAGCCCGCGAAGTGGGAATGATTCATCTCTCCGATGTGGAGGACCCGCTGGTGGATCTGCTGGTGATGCAGGCGGAGGCTCCCGAAATTGTCCGCGTCCCGGGCTTCAGTCCTCCGCACCGGGTTTATCGCGTCGACTGGCCCTGAGCTCACGGAAGAATCCAACCAGATCCTCCCGGCACTCCTCCTCCAGAAGACCCGGAACACACTCCACCCGATGCACCAGCGAGGGGGAATTCAGAATCCCGAACACCGACTCCCCGCCGCGGGCCGGATCTGAAACGCCCCACACCACTTTGGCCACCCGGCTGAACACAATGGCCCCGGCACACATGGGACAGGGTTCCTTGGTCACGTACAGCGTGCAGTCCTCCAAGCGCCAGTTCCCCAGTGCCTGACAGGCCTGGGTGATGGCCAGAATCTCCGCATGCGCGGTGGCATCCACCAGCTTCTCGACCTGGTTAAAGGCTTTCCCGATGATTCCTTTTTCCGGATGCACAATCATCGCGCCGATCGGCACTTCTCCCTCCGCCCCCGCCTCCCGGGCGGCGCGGATCGCCATCCGCATGTACATCGTGTCAAAGTCCACCGTCTACTCCCAGCGGGACTCCTCGGGAGTGTGCACAAGCAACGCGGCCAGCGCCGGATGATGCAGGGTTCCGTTCGATGCGATGACCCCCCGGTTGTTTTTCAGGGTGTCGC
This sequence comes from Kiritimatiellia bacterium, assembly GCA_049438565.1. Classification (GTDB taxonomy): domain Bacteria; phylum Verrucomicrobiota; class Kiritimatiellia; order SS1-B-03-39; family UBA6053; genus UBA6053. The sequence goes on along the minus strand of JBMTJR010000150.1, from coordinate 4,680 downwards.
CCTGACTGAAATCCAGTTTTTTTCCGTTCAGGTCGGTCACCCGTCCACCCGCCGCCTCGATCACCGCCAAACCGGCGGCATGATCCCAGATTTTTTCCCGGTAGCCTTTTTTTACCGGCAGGCGCAGATAGAGGGCGGCGGATCCGTCGGCCACTGCGGCATATTTGGCCTGGGAATCCATCCGCAGCACCTCGGAGGAGATGCCGAGGTCTTTGATGATTTTTGCAGAAAGGTCATGCGCGGTATGGGCACTTTCCACGGACTCGCACAGCTTCGCTTCGGAGAAGGGAAGTTCCGAGCAGGCCCGCAACTTGCGCGGGGAGGCCGTCTCGCTGGTCCAAAACTGACCCGGAATTCCTTTGCCGCCACTGAACACCACTCCCACCGCTCCTTCGATCCCGGTATAGCGCGGACAGCCCAGCACCCCCAGAGTCGGCTGACCCTTTTCAATCAGCGCCAGCGCGACCGCATACTGACCGCCCCGCAAAAATCCTTTGGTCCCGTCGATCGGATCCAGCGTCCAGAAACGCCCGTCCCCGCCTTCGTGATTTCCCCGGTCCAGCAGGTCCAGCAAGGTGTCCTCATTGACATCGGTGCAGAAGCGCCGGGTGAAAGACGCGATGCGGGAGACCAGTTCCGGCTCGTCCCGGAGTCCCTCGGCTCCCTCTTCGGCCACGATTCCCCAGTCCGGGGTCAGTTCTTTGAGCCGGTGCAGAATGAGTGCCTGACTCGCATAATCGGCAATGGTCACCGGCGAACGGTCGGATTTAGTCTGTGAATCGGAGCGCAGCAGTTCCGCCGCAATCGCTTCGCAGCAGCGGGACGCCTCCCACACGGCGGCCAGAACAGAGGGAATGAAATCGGAATTATTCATAAAAGAGGCTTTGATGGGGTTAGGTTGCCATTGCCAAGTGGGAATTGGCATAGTAAGAGATTTGCATACTGGCAATCTCAATCAGGAAAGGAATCCAAGTGATTACAGCTCAACTCAAATCTCTACTGACCCTCCAACAGAAGGATTTAACCCTGATTCAGCTTAAAAAAGAAGCCCAGGGCATCCCCAAACGTCAGGAGGCGCTCAAAGAAAATGCGCAGGCGGCCCGGGACAAATTCCGGACGGCCTCGGAAGCGGTGAAAACCTGTGCAGGCGCAATCCGGCAGATTGAGCTGGACGTCGAAACGGTCCGTCAGCAAATCAATAAATATAAAAATCAGCAGATGCAGGCGAAGACCAACGAGGAGTACAAAGCCTTCGAAACGGAAATCGCCACTGCGGCGGAGAAAATTTCCGCACTGGAAGACCGGGAGCTGGAGGAGATGAGCCGCCTGGACAGACTCAAGTCGGAAGAGGCGGAGGCGAAAAAAGTTCTGGATGCCGCGGAGGAGAAAGTGGCCTCCGATGTGCAGGCGCTCGAGGAGCGGATGGAGGTGATCCGCAGCACCTTTGCCGAGATCAAAGAAGGACGGGACGAATGGGTCGCCCAGGTGGACAAGGAAATCGCGGACCGCTATCTGCAGCTCCTGCATAAAAATCAGGATGCCGTGGTGGTCCCCATCCGCCAGCAGTGCTGCGGCGGCTGTCATATGAAACTGACTCCGCAAATCCTGCACGATGCCCATTCCCAACAGAAATGGACCAACTGTACTTTCTGCGGCCGCATGCTTTACGATGACGGGGAGTGAGGCGGGGTGTCGGGGGACGGGTGGCGGGTGGCAGGGAGCAGGGAGCAGGGGGGGATTATAGGTTCCCCTCGGCAAATTACGCCTCATTCCAAGAGGCATCTAGCTTACTGAGTGAAAGAGACAGATTTGGCCGCGAAAGGGCGCGAAATCATTCACCCCTAAAGCCCCATTCTGAAACGTCTCTATTGAAATGAAAACATGGAATAAATTTCTGTGAAAATGTTTCATAGCGGGGCTTTAGGGGAGGCGTTTTTCGTGCCCCTTCGCGGCAAATACAACTACAGTGGAATATCAGCTGACCAAAAGAAAGTACTTTCACCCATTCCAGGCCTGCCTGCCTTGGGCTGAATGCGGCCCCAATTCCATTTCACTGGAGATTTTAAGTGCACCCATCTTTTTTTTCCCATACTTGAAAACTCTACTTGTACACTTCCTGCCTACAACTCTGAAACATCCTAAATAGAGAAAAACAGGGCCCGCTATATGGTTTCTGCTTGAGATATCTTCGCTCATCATGCTTCCCATCTACGAGATTCAGTCTGAACTTTCCGCCGCGCTTGCGGAGGGAAACCGCATCATTCTGCAGGCGCCCACCGGCTCCGGAAAGTCCACCCAGGTGCCGCAGATGGTGCTCGATGCGGGACTGATTCCGCAAGATCGGCAAATCGTGGTGATGCAGCCCCGCCGGCTGGCCGCCCGCATGCTGGCCCACCGGGTGGCCCGGGAACGGAGCGTCTCTCTGGGCGAGGAGGTGGGATATCAGGTGCGGCTCGACCGCAGAGCCGGTCCCCACACCCGCATCCGGTATGTGACCGAGGGGATCCTGCTCCGGGAGTGGATGAACCGTCCCGGCCTGGATCACGTCGGCTGTCTGATCTTCGACGAATTCCACGAAAGGCATTTGTACGGGGATCTCACGCTGGCCCATACCCTGCAATTGCAGAACCGTCTGCGGCCGGATTTGAAATTAATTTTAATGTCTGCCACTCTGGATACAGACCCCCTGCAGCGCTTCCTGCCGGAGGCCCGTCTGCTGCAATCGGAGGGCCGAAGTTATCCGGTGGAGATTCATTATCTGGAACGGGACCCCCGGGCCACCCAAACAGAAATCTGGCAGTCCGCCGCCGACACCGCAAACCGTCTGGCCGAAAAAACAGAAGGGGATCTGCTTATCTTTATGCCCGGCCGCTACGAGATCGACCGCTGCCTGGAGGCGCTGCGGCGCTCCCCGCTGGGGAAAACCGCAGACTGCCTCCCCCTGCACGGAAATCTTTCCCCGCAGGATCAGGACCAGGCCGTCTCTCCCTCCCAGCGGAGGCGGGTCATCGTTTCCACCAACATCGCCGAAACTTCGCTCACCATCGACGGGGTTACCGGAGTGATCGACAGCGGACTGGCCCGGATCGCCCGCTTTGATCCGGTCCGGGGAGTGGATCAACTGGAAAGCGAACCCATCTCGCGCGCCTCCGCCGACCAGCGGGCAGGACGGGCGGGACGCACCGCCCCGGGCATCTGCGTTCGGCTGTGGACCGAGGCCGGACACCGTGCGAGGCCACAGCGGGAGACCCCGGAAATCCACCGGGTGGATCTTGCGGAGGCCGTGCTCAGCTTCCGGGCCATCGGAGTGACCGACTGGAGCACCCTGGCCCTGCCGGATCCTCCGGACCCCGGAGTGCTGCAGGCCACGGAAGGTTTTCTGCATCAGCTGGGTGCCTTGAATCGAAAAGGAGAACTCACCGACCTGGGGCGGGAACTCCTGGAATTTCCCGCCCATCCACGGATCGGAAGGTTGATGCTGGAGGCGGAGAAACGCGGGGTGGTGGAGCCCGCCGCGCTGTTGGCCGCTTTGTTGCAGGGAAGACCGCTCCTCCTCCGCAAGCTCCCCTCCTCTGTCCGTCAGCAGCAACTGGATCTGTTCGGGGGAGACGGGAGTTCAGATCTTCTGATGAGCCTGAACGCCTGCGAGTGGGCGGCGGCACTGAAATTTGACCGGAATCAGTGTCAGGAACTGGGCATCCATGCCGCCACCGCCCGGACTGCGGTTCAAACCGCCCGCCTTTTTCTGAGAACGCGCAGCCCGGCCAAAACCGCCGCCCGGCCGGCCGAGGCGCTGCGGAAATGCCTGGCCGTGGCCTTCGCCGATCATCTGGCCTTGCGGCGTCCGCACACCCGGCGCTGCGATCTGGTGGACGGGCGGGTTGCGGAAATCGATGCGGACAGTTTATGCGGAGAGGCTCAACTCATGGTGGCGGCGGAAATCCGGGATTCCGCCCGCGCCAAAACCCCCTTTCTGACCGGTATCACCCGCGTGGAACCCGACTGGCTGGAGGAGCTTTGGCCGGAGCTGTTTGAACAGAAAACCGAATCGCGCTATGACGAACAGGAGAAGCGCGTGCTGTGTGAATCACGGACCTTTCTGGGTTCACTGGTGCTGGAGAGCAAACGGAGTCATGAAGTGAGTGACGAAGACGCCGGACGACTCCTGATGGAGGCGGTACAGGCGGGCAGGATTCCTCTGCCGGGCTGGGATGCCTCGGTGGAGGAATGGATCATCCGGCTGAACTGTCTGGCCAGATGGCAGCCTGACTGGCAACTGCCGCCTCTGACCGAGGAGGACCGTCGGCTGCTGCTTGAGCATTTACTGAGCGGATGCCGGACGCGCAAAGATGTGAAAAATCTGAATCTCCGTCAGCAGGTCGAGAACTGGCTCAGCCCCCTGCAGCAGGAATTGCTGCGGGAGCACTGTCCCACCCGCATCCCGCTTCCGGGCGGACGCAGTGCCCGGGTGCGCTACGAGGCGGAGGGCGTCCCGGTGATCTCCGCCAAGCTTCAGGACTTTTTTGGTCTGCAGGAAAGTCCCTGCGTGGCTGCCGGAGCTGTGCGCTGCAAAGTGGAACTGCTGGCTCCCAACGGAAGACCCGCGGCACTTACAGATGATCTGAAAAGTTTCTGGCAGAACGGATATCCTCTGGTCCGCAAAGATCGGAAGAGCGTCGT
>JBMTJR010000149.1:0-6073 GCA_049438565.1 Kiritimatiellia bacterium | reverse complement strand
AAGCCAATCTGGTGATGAAAATCGCCGAGCTGGTGCGGGAAAAACGGATTGAGGGTATTTCCGATGTGCGGGATGAATCCGACAAAGAGGGCATCCGGGTGGTGATTGAAATCAAGCGAAATGCCATGGCCTCGATTGTGCTGAACAACCTCTACAAACAGACCTACCTGGAGAACACCTTCGGGGTGATCATGCTGGCGATTGATCACGGCCGTCCCAAAGTGATGAATCTGAAAGAAATGCTCAAAGCGTTTCTGGATCACCGCTTTGAGGTGATCACCCGCCGCACCCAGTTTGATCTGGCCAAGGCCGAGGCCCGGGCCCACATTCTGGAAGGGCTGCTGATTGCCATGGACAACATGGACGAGGTGGTTCGGATCATCCGCGCAGCCTCCAACCGGGATGAGGCCCGGACCGCATTGATCGACCGCTTCGCATTTTCGGTCATCCAGGCCAATGCGATTCTCGAGATGCGGCTGTATCAGCTGACCGGACTCGAGCGCGACAAGGTGCAGGGCGAATACGATGAGATTCAGGAGCGGATTGCGTATTTGAAATCCCTGCTGGCGGATCCGAAACTGATTTACGGCGTGATTCAGGATGATCTCCTGGAGATGAAAAAAGTGTACGGAAATCCGCGGCGCACGGAAATCACCGCCGACGACTCGGAGATTAATTTTGAAGACCTGATTGAGGACCGGCCATCCGTGATCACCATCAGTCATCAGGGTTATATCAAACGCGTTCCGGCCGACACCTACAAAGAGCAGCGCCGGGGCGGCCGCGGTATCCGGGCCATGAGCACCAAGGAAGAGGACTTTGTGGAGAACATTTTCTTTGCCTCCACGCATGATATTCTGCTCTGTTTCACCGAGCAGGGACGGGTGTTCTGGAAAAAAGTGTATGATATTCCGGAATCTCCCCGCGCCTCCAAGGGCAAAGCGATTATCAATCTGCTGAATCTGCAGGAAAACGAGAAGATCACCGCCTTCATCCGGATCCGGGAATTTTCCGAGGACCAGCATGTGGTCTTTACCACCCGCAGCGGAACCACCAAGAAGACCAATCTGGCAAAATTCAAAAACGTGCGGGCCAACGGGATTAATGCGATCAGCATCGATGAGGGCGACTGCCTGATCAGTGTGAAACTGACCGGCGGAAAAGACGAACTGATGATCACCACGTCTGGAGGGATGACGGTCCGCTTCCATGAAAGCCAGTTGCGGGACATGGGCCGTACGGCCCGCGGGGTGAGAGGCATCCGTCTGAAAGAAGGACAGTGCGTGGTCAGCTGCACGGTGGCGGATCCGGAGGAATGTCTGATGGTGATTTGCGAGATCGGCTACGGAAAACGCTCGCCGATCGAAGAGTACCGGGAAACCAAACGGGGAGGACTCGGCGTCCGCACCATCATGGTGAATGACCGGAACGGAGAGGTGGTGACCGCTTTCACCGTCAACGACAACCACGCCCTGATGCTGATCACGGAGCGCGGGGTGGTGATCCGCATGAAAGTGGAGGATCTCCGTCCGATGGGCCGGAACACCCAGGGGGTCCGGCTGGTGCGTCTGGACGAGGGTGACAAACTGGTGGCCGCAATTCCGGTCGAGCGCGAGCCCGACGAGGAGGAAGAGGAAACCGTCAAACCGGAGATCAGTCCTGAGGATGAAGTGGAGCTCCCGGAAGAGGATCCGGTGGAGGAGGATCTCGAAGAGGAGGACGAAGAGGATCTGCCGGATGAGGATGAGGAGGAATAAACCCACGAACGTGGATCGGCGGGGACGTCTCAGCAGACGCCTTCCTGTCGGAAACAGGAATTCTAAGAAATCCTTATCCTCTTGACCCTTTTCAGTTTTCGACCTAAAGTGCTGAAAATTATCAATTTGAACAACCTACAGGCCGCTCATGCAAACTGATGAAAACTCCTCTGTGAAAAAACGCACCACCAAACGTGATTTGGTCATCCGTATTTCTGAAGAAACCGGATTTATCCAGCAGGATGTGCATGAAGTGATTCAGAAGACTCTCGATTACATTACGGAGAGTCTGGCCCGGGGGGAGGATGTGGAGTTTCGAAATTTCGGTGTGTTTGAAGTCACCGAGCGCAAATCCCGGATTGGCCGCAACCCTAACAAACCGGATCAGGTGGTCACCATTCCCACCCGGAAAGTGGTGAAATTCAAACCTGGAAAAGTGATGAAACATCAGGTCACTGGTGACGTGATTTCGCTTCCGGTGAAATAGAAGTCTTTCCGGAGATCCCTCCTTTCCTCCGGTCCTCATGGGGTCCGGATTTTTTTTATCAACCTCTTTTGAAAGCAAATCCTATGGAAACTGAAAATCTCTCCCCCAATGATTTACGGCAGCAACGCATCGAGAATATGCACAAACTGGAGCAGGCCGGATATTCCGCCTTCGGCAGCGCGTTTGCCCGGGATGGCCACTTTGACGAACTGAGTGCCGGATATGAGGACGGAAAAAGCGTAAAGCTGGCCGGACGGATCATGACCTGCCGGGAAATGGGATAATCGGTCTTCGCCCACCTGCAGGACAGCACCGGGCGTCTGCAGATCTATCTGAAAAAGAATGATGTGGGGGAGGCAGCTTTTGACGCGTTCAAATATACCGACCTGGGCGATCATATCGGGGTGACCGGCAGCTGGTTCACCACCCGCACCGGGGAAAAAACTGTGAAAGTGGATCAGTGGACCCTGCTTTCCAAATCTCTCCTGCCATTGCCGGACAAGTGGGACGGCCTGCAGGATGTGGAGACGCGGTACCGTCAGCGTTATCTCGACCTGATCTCCAATCCGGAAGTGCGCCAAGTCTTTAACGCCCGGATTGCCATTCTACGGGAGATCCGCAGTTTTCTGTATCAGCGCAAATTTGATGAGGTGGAGACCCCCATGATGCAGTCCATCCCCGGCGGGGCGGCGGCCACCCCCTTTCAGACCCGATACAATGCCCTGAGCATGGATATGTTTCTGCGCATTGCGCCGGAACTGTATCTGAAACGTCTGCTGGTGGGCGGGTTTGACCGGGTCTTCGAACTGAACCGCAACTTCCGGAACGAGGGACTGAGCCGCAATCACAATCCGGAATTCACCATGCTCGAGATCTACGAGGCTTACGGAAACCGGGAGACCATGCAGACGCTGATTCAGGATCTGATTCTGCATCTGGCGGACACGGTGATCGGATCGCGTCAGGTGGGAACCGAAGCGGAACCGGTCAATTTGGAAAACTGGCGCGCGGTGGATTACGATGATCTGATCAAAGAGCGGGCCGGGGAAGACTATTTCGATCTGGATACGGCGGGCAAACAGGCGCGGGCGGAATCGCTGGGCTGCAAACTGGATCCGGCCTGGGGCGAGGGGGAGGTGACCCAGGAGATCTTCGAGAAGTGCATCGAAAAAACCCTGATCGATCCCACCTTTGTTATGCGCCTGCCGGCAGAATTGGTGCCTTTGGCCAAGCCCTGTGCGGATGACCCGTCCAAAGTGGATGTGTTTGAACTGATTATCGGAGGCAAAGAAATTGCCCCGGGCTACAACGAACTCAACGATCCGCTTCTGCAGCGGGAACGTCTGCTGGCCCAGGCGGGTGAGGACGCGATGAAATTTGATGAGGATTTCCTCATCGCGCTGGAGCATGGAATGCCCCCTGCCGGCGGGATGGGGGTCGGGATTGACCGTCTGGTGATGCTGCTTACGGGCAGCGAGGCCATTCGGGACGTGATTCTGTTTCCGCAAATGAAAATGAGGAGTTCGTAGTCACTATGCGACTTCGTCGCGTCAATTTGTGGCTTCGCCACGTCACTTTGCGACTTCGTCGCGTCATTTGTCAATTGTCAGGGGTAACAGGTGATTTCATCATTCAATGACCAATGACCAATGACCAATGACCAATGACGAATGACCAATGACTCCCTCCTAACCTGACTCATGCAAGCATCCCTTTACCTCGCTCTGGCCTACCTGAAGCCGAAAAAGCATCTGCTTTCGGTGATCAACATTCTGGCCGTGCTGGGAACCCTGCTGGGGGTGGCGGTGCTGATTATTGTCATTTCCGTGATGAACGGATTTGATGACATGTGGCGGGAGAAAATTCTCACATTCCAGCCCCATGTCTCCGTGTTTGCTTATCCGAACGGGATGCAGGAGGATGATCCGCTGTTTGAGGAAGTGGCACAGCTGCCTGAAGTGCTTTCAGTGGCTCCTTTTCTGCAGACGATTGTGATGGCGCAGTCCCGGGATTCGGTGCAGCAGCCCATGCTGCGGGGAATTGATCCGGAACAGGATTTTCTTTACGACAAAATGTTTCAGAACGAAACCAGTACGCTTCGGGACGGCACGCTGGAACTGCTGGAGGGAGAATGTCTGATCGGGGTGGACCTGGCCAATGCGCTCGGGGTCCGCGCCGGGGACCGGATCACCGTGTTCAGCCCGGCAAACATTCCCCGGGATGATGAAGTTCTGCTGCCGCAGGAATTGCGGATCGCAGGTGTGTTTTCGGTGGGAATGTATCAGATTGATTTTGGATTCATTCTGACCGATCTGTGGACCGCCCGGGCGGTGATGGGCATGCCGGACGGCGTACATGGAATGCAGATTCAGGGAAAAGATCTTTTTGAAGCCGATGCGCTCGCCCGCAAGATTATGGAGACGGCCCATTTCCGTTTTACCGCCCGCAGCTGGACCCAGATGAATCAGTCGCTGTTTGATGCGCTGACCATGGAAAAAAGTATGATGTTTTTTCTGCTCACCATCATCTCCATCGTGGCCAGCTTTGTGGTCTCCTGCACCCTGATCATGGTGAGTGTGCAGAAAACCCGGGAGATCGGACTGCTGAAGTCGATGGGCTTCCGCAACCGCTCTGTAATGGGGATTTTCATGTGGTATGGATTAATTCAGGGCGTGGCGGGCATCCTGCTCGGAACCGCCAGTGGGCTGCTGGTGTTGCGGTACCGTCAGCGGATCCTGGAGGCGCTCTCCAAATTGACCGGATTTGAGGTGCTGCCCAAAGAGTTGTATTACGTGGACGGTCTGCCGGCCCGGGTGGTGATCGGGGATGTGTCCCTGATTGTGGGTCTGGTTCTGCTGCTGTGTATTGTGGGCGGAGCGATTCCGGCCTGGCTGGCCGCCCGTAAAAATCCAGTGGAGGCCCTGCGTCATGACTGAGGATGTACTGATCGAAGCGGTGAATCTGAAAAAGTCCTATGCGATGCCGCACGGGGTGGTGGAGGTGCTGACCGGGATGTCTTTGCAGGTCCATCGCGGAGAACATCTGTGTATTATGGGAGCCAGCGGGAGTGGGAAAAGCACGCTGATGCATCTGCTGGCCGGACTCGACACGCCGGATGCCGGGGAGGTGCGGATTGAAGGGGAGGCGATTCATCAATGGAAAGAATCCCGCCGGGCCGCCTTCCGCGCGGAACACATCGGCGTGGTTTTCCAGAATTACCACCTTCTGCCCGATTTGAATGTGCTGGAAAATGTGCTGATCCCGGTCCGGGCCCTGAACCCCTGGCGGGAGCCGGGTCCCGAACAGATCGCCCGGGCCAAAGAGCGGCTGGAGTCAGTCGGACTCCTTCATCGTCTGGAACACCGTCCGGTGGAACTCAGTGGCGGAGAACAGCAGCGGCTTGCGGTGGCCCGGGCGCTCATGAATGATCCGGAAATACTCATGGCGGATGAACCCACCGGAAATCTGGATGCAGAAACCGGGGACAAAGTGCTGGATGATCTCTTCCGTCTGAGTGAGGAGCAAAACCGCACTCTGATTATTGTGACCCATGATCCGCGCCTCGCAGAGCGTTGTGACCGCACCCTTCGACTGGACTGAGATCACCCGCCCAGGCGGCCGGGATGGAGTCCGTGATGAGGTCCGGGATTATTTCAGGGAGAAGGGCTGAGAGTGAAGTTCCAGCCAAAGGGAAAAATCTTCCCGGGACAATTCTCCGGCGGCGAGGGCGACGGTCTGCAACACCGCCTCGGTTTCTGGAGCTTGCAGCCGCTGGCCGTTGAATTCCAGGAAGAGACCGGCGGCCATAAATCCTGACCGTTTATTTCCA
>JBMTJR010000148.1:0-6088 GCA_049438565.1 Kiritimatiellia bacterium | reverse complement strand
AACATCCCCCCATCCAAGGACGAATCAACTATGAATCCTCATCTGATCCTCTTCGGCGCCTCCGGCGGCATCGCCAGCGCCCTCCGCAAACGTCTCGAATCCGCAGACTGGCAGATCACCGCCGTCAGCCGGCATCCGGATCAGGTATCCGGTCCGGGACCGCGAACCCGGGTTTTTGAGGCGGATGCCACCACCGAATCCGGAGTGAAAGCCGCATTCGCATTTGCCGAATCCGAAGTCGGCATCCCCACCGCCGCCGTGAATTGCCTGGGAAATGTTTTTTTAAAGCCGGTGCACCGCACCTCTCCGGCCGAGTTTTCCGAAGTGATGAAGCTGCACGTGTTCAGCAGCTTTCTGATTCTCCGGGAAGCCTGCGGCCGGATGAAGCCGGGGGGAAGCATCGCCCTGATTTCGTCTGTGGCCGTGCAGACCGGACTACCCAATCATGAGAGCATCGCGGCAGCCAAAGGAGCGGTCGAGGGACTCATCCGCTCCTCCGCCGCCACCTATGCCGGCAAAGGAATCCGGGTCAACGGCGTGGCCCCGGGCCTAACCGAAACCCCGGCCACCGCCGCGCTCTGCCAGGGACCCGCCCGGCAGATTTCAGAAAAAATGCACCCCCTCGGCCGGATCGGGCAGCCGGAAGATGTGGCCTCGGCCCTGGCCTGGCTTCTGGATCCGGAACAGTCCTGGGTCAGCGGACAGATTCTGCATATCGACGGCGGACTGGGTCAGCTCCGCAAACTACCCAGCGGATAAGCCGGTCCGGAGTGTCCCTCCTGCCTGCTGACGCCACACCGTGGGCGTCATTCCCGCCGCCTTCCGGAAAAACGCACTGAAACGGGGCGGATCCGGGATGCCCAGCTCCTGACCAATCCGCGAAACCGTAAAATCGGTCTCCGTGAGCAGCCGTTTGGCCTCCTCCACCCGCAGGTGCATCAGAAAGGCATAGGGAGTCATTCCCGTCTCCCGCCGGAAAGCGATTTCAAAGGAGCGCCGTGACATTCCCGCATGTTTGGCCCACTCCGCCACCGGGGGCGGATCTCCCAGCCGCTGGGCAATCCAGCTTTCCACCCGCATCTGCAGTCCAAAAGCCCCCTGCAGCCGCTGAGAGCTTTTCCGCCGGATCAGACGGCCGGGAGAGAGCCGGATCTGCTCCGCAGTCCCTCCCTCGATCTGACGCTTCAGCAGTCCGGCCGCCGCCCGGCCCCATTCGCGGCAGGGAACCGGAAAAGAACTGATTTCCATTTCCGCCAGCAGACGGTCCAGCTGACGGTCCCCCATGCCCACAAACCCCAAGTCCTCCGGCACCCGGAGTCCCAGCTGACCCGCCAGGCGAATTCCCTGCCGGGCCAGAAAATCCGATTCACAGAATACGCCGGTACTCCCCCCGGAGCCCAGACGTTCCCGGAGACTTTCCAGACTGCGCACCCAGTCCACCCCAGCCAGCCGCCGGTTCGCGAAATAGACAAACTGGGCATATCCCATTTCACGGAAATGCGCCTCCGCCCGGGCCACCGCCTGCTCCAGATCCACCGAAACCGAAAACACTCCTTTTCCAAGGGGCGCCCCCCGGTGTACTTTCCACAGACCCGGTGGCAGACTCTGCATCCATTGCGGACTCAGCAAATCACCGACCAGCGCCTGAATCCCCCCCCGCTTCACCAGATTCCGCACCTGCATTTCAAACCGGTCATGCAGCATCAGCACCTGCCAGCCCTCTTCGCGGGCCCGCTCCTGAAAACCCTGGAACACCTCCAGCTCCTCCTGAATCCCGCCGGAGAATCCATAAGCCACCTGAAAAGGACCAGTTATACGTTTTTTCGACATGTTTTATTGCGATATATCGTATTGTGGATTTTTTCAAGTGCGCTAAGATGGAGATCTTATGAAAAAAGCACTCATTACCGGTATCACCGGCCAGGACGGTTCGTATCTGGCTGAACTTCTTTTGGACAAAGGCTACGAGGTCCACGGCATCATCCGCCGCGCCTCCTCCTTCAACACCGAGCGGATTGACCATCTGTATCAGGACCCCCATATCAACGGCACCCGGCTCTTTCTGCATTACGGGGATGTGACGGACTCCTCTCAGATTGCCAGCCTGCTCTATGATGTGCAGCCGGAGGAGATTTATCATCTCGCCGCCCAGAGTCACGTGCGGGTATCCTTCGACACCGCCGAGTACACCGGCGATGTGACCGGACTGGGCACCGTGCGTCTGCTGGAGGCCATGCGCAAAGTCGGTCTGCAGGGCGCCCGTTTCTATCAGGCCTCCTCTTCCGAAATGTTCGGCAAGGTTCAGGAGGTTCCCCAGACCGAGCGGACCCCGTTTTATCCCCGCAGCCCCTACGGCTGCGCCAAAATGTACGCCTACTGGCTCACCGTGAATTACCGTGACTCCTACGGCATGCACGCCACCAACGGCATTCTGTTCAACCACGAATCTCCCCGGCGCGGCGAAACCTTTGTGACCCGCAAAATCACCCGGGCTGCCACCCGCATCAAACTGGGTCTGCAGGAAAAACTTTATCTGGGCAATCTGGATGCCGAGCGCGACTGGGGCTATGCCCCTGATTATGTGGAGGCCATGTGGATGATGATGCAGGCCGAGGAGGGCGACGATTACGTGGTGGCCACCAATGAAACCCACTCGGTCAAAGAGTTTGTTCAGGAAACCTTCGGACTGCTCGATCTGGACTGGGAGGAGTACGTGGACTACGACAAACGCTACGAACGCCCCGCCGAAGTGGATCTGCTGATCGGGGATCCCGCCAAAGCCAAGAAACAGCTGGGCTGGGAACCGAAAGTGAAATTCAAAGAACTCGTCCGGATCATGGTCGAGTCCGATCTGAATCTCGCGCGGCAGGAATCTGCGGTGAAACAGACCCTCGCCGATCTGGAAACCCGTCCCTGATTCAGCGCTGATGTTGGGCAAAATCTATGTCTGCGGTCACCGGGGGATGGTCGGATCAGCCATCCTCCGCGCCCTGGATGCGCGGGGGGAAGACTCGATTGTCACCCGAACCCATCAGGAACTGGATTTGTGCCGTCAGGAGGCGGTAGAGGATTTTTTCGCCCGGGAAAAACCCGATACCGTCATTCATTGCGCCGCACGGGTGGGGGGAATCCACGCCAACCGGACCTATCCCGCCGAATTCATTTATCAGAACTTGGCCATATCCACGCACGTCATTCATGCCGCCTGGCAGCATGGCGTGAAGCGGTTGTTGTATCTGGGGAGTTCCTGCATCTATCCGCGGGAGGCCCCCCAGCCGATGCGGGAAGACTGTCTGCTCACCAGCCCGCTCGAACCCACCAACGAAGCCTACGCCCTGGCCAAAATCGCCGGACTGAAGATGTGTCAGCATTACCGTCAGCAATACGGCGTCTGCTTCCACAGTGTCATGCCCACCAATCTTTACGGTCCCGGCGACAACTATCATCCGGATAACAGCCATGTGATCCCCGGCCTCATCCGCCGTTTCCATCAGGCGCAGCTGGAGAAAAGTCCTTCGGTGACCCTCTGGGGAACCGGCACCCCCAAACGGGAGTTTTTGCATGTGGACGATCTGGCGGATGGAATCCTGCATGTTCTGGATCTCCAGGATCCCCCTGATATCGTCAACATTGGCTACGGAGAGGACATCTCCATCCGGGATCTGGCGGATCTGATTAAACACGCCGTGGGATACGAGGGAAGCATTGTTCTGGATCCCTCCATGCCGGATGGAACTCCGCGGAAACTGATGGACAACTCCCGCATCCGCGCTCTGGGCTGGAAACCCACCCTTTCCCTCGAAGAAGGGATCGAGCGCACGGTCAAAGCCTTTCTGGCCGGCGACCATCAACGCCTGCAATAGCGCTATTTAAATAAAACTGCAGCCGCGAAAGGGCGCGAAAATTTTCGACCCCTATAGCCCCGTAATGAAACGAATAAGAAAATGGGCTTCGTATTTTATGACATCATTCAGGTGAACGATTTCATGAAATCCCACTCGTCCTTTCGGGTGTGGAGCGTTTCAGAGCGGGGCTCTAGGGGTCGAAAAATTTTGTGCCCCTTCGTGGCTAAAACGATTTTGCTACGCTATTTTTGAAAATGCTCCAAAAACGCAGGCGATTTTTCAAATCAGACGATCATCAGCTGAAATCCGATTCCCGCGATTCCCGCTCCCACATAGCGCATGAAAGATTCCCCTTTGGGAATTTCTCTGGAGATCAGTCCGAGAATCACGCCGAACACATGAATACCGGCGGTCCCGGCCATAAACCCCAGGGCATACAGCACCGGACGGGCCAGACTCGGCATCTCTGCGCCATGGGCATGCCCGTGAAACAGGGCGAACACACCCACAAAAATCATCGCCAGTCCCGGGGGAAGTTTCTTTTCCGCCGCCAGCGCAATCCCCAAAGCAAAAACCGAAAACGAAATTCCAAGCTCCACCGGAAACAAAGGATTCCCCTCCATGCCCATCACACCGCCGACCAGCATCATGCAGACAAATGCGGCAGGAACCGCCCATATTGCCCGTCCGCCCATCTGGGCACTCAAAATTCCCACACTCACCATGGCCAGCAGATGATCAAAACCCAGAACCGGATGCGCCATTCCGGTCAGAAACCCTCCGCCACCCCCGACACTGTGTGCCTGCGCAAACAAAGGAAAGAAAACCAAAAGACAGAACAGACTGCGGGCGGATTTCATAAAGATTTGTCCTCAGGTTATTTTTTGAGCGGCGGGGATTTGGTGAACACCACCAGCCGTTTCATCATCTGACCGCTTTCGTCATATTCCGCATCAATCCGCTCCTCCTCCGCCCCCCGGATCAGAATGAAGAATGCCGGTTTGGGCAATCGCAGCTGACGGGGGGTATTCGGTTTGCGCGGAAAAAATTTGGGGAAAGCAATCATGAAGGGCTATTCTACATCGCCATAAACTGTTTTCCAGTCTTCTTTCATGTCGATAATGAATCAGGCGGTCAGTAGGTAAACAGGTCGGACTTTTTCAGACTTTCTCCGGTCGCCGCCTCCGCCGCCCGGATCAGTTTGTTGCGCGCATTCACGGTCAACCACCGGCCTTTGCAGGCCCGGGACACCATTTTGTGCGTGATCGGTTCCGGCGAAACCGCCACCAGATCGTGCGGGCTGAGATCATGCTTTTTCATGAAATCACGCAGCGGCTGCTCCCCGAGATTGCGTTCCAGATCCGGCTTTTCCATCTCAGAAAGCCTCCCGGACCCGGTCCAGGGTCTCCGCGATCGCCAGCGTTTCGGCCAAAGGCATGACGGCCGACTCTTTCTCTCCGGCCTGCAGGGCCGGAAAAATCGGTTTGGATGCAATTCGGAGCTTACCCGTATCTGTATAATCCCTGAATTTCTCAACTAACCGGAGGAAAAGATCCGAAGTTTTTCTATCTGATAATGCCTCCGACCCCAAAGAGAACTCATATAAGATTTTCCCAAAACCACTAAGCAAGGAGTTATTATTCTTCATCCTGTGACCCTGTAATATCCACGGTTTAATCACCAGCCTTTTCACAGCCAAAACGATAAATCTTCAGAGCTTCCTCTCCAGTCGGAAACCTTCTTTCTTCAGAACGGCTTGACCAGTAGGGAAAAAATCGGGAATACCATCAAGGACAATCTGATCAAAATCCCCCCAAACCCTGAGGTCATCTATGCAGCGCTATGGAATGGTCACCGGACTGCACCCGGAAAAAATTGAAGAGTACAAAACCCTGCACGCCACAGTATGGCCGGATGTGCTGAAAATGATTTCGGCATGCAATATCCGGAATTACACCATCTATCTCCGCGAAGTGTCCGGGGCCGGACACCTGCTGTTCAGCCACTTTGAATACATCGGGGATGATTTTGATGCGGACATGGCCCGAATGGCGGCGGATGAAACCACCCAGCGCTGGTGGGAGTACTGCAATCCATGTCAACGTCCCATCGCCAAGGGCGAAGTGGGAAACACCTGGGTCACCATGGAAGAGGTTTTTCACCAGGACTGACCCGTGGACCGGGGGCATGCTGCCCCCATGTCACTGCCGCAGGGATGCGGCACCTCCAACTGGACGCGGGGC
>JBMTJR010000147.1:0-6098 GCA_049438565.1 Kiritimatiellia bacterium | reverse complement strand
AGCCTCAAATTTCTTGTCGGGTTCGCACAAGTTACACAAATCACATCATTTCTGAATCGAAATAATTTGTTACTTGCTAAATTTTAAAAGAACAGTGGAAGTGTTGAACTTTCGTTCATCAGCCTCCGGAAATCGGGTCCGCTCTTATACAGGAACTTTGTTTGATTCGTCAACATGTTTTTAAAAGTTTTTTCTCTTTTTTTGAAAGCGCTGAACTCAGCGTTTTCCATGTGACTCTTCGCAGGGTTTCCTGATCGGAGAGGCGGGCTTCTACATGGTTTTATTTGGAAGGTCAACCGTGTATTTTTCTTTTTTTTCACCCCCCTCTCAGAGGGGGGAACAGGGCAACTCGGCCGTGGCTCCGTTGCGGAAGTCGCGGAACATAGGGATTTTCTTTCCATCGTCAACCCCTTTTGAAAAAAAAGTGCCAAAACCTTTCTAAAGGGTTGATTTTGCTCTTCTTTCCAAGCACTTTTTCAGAGTTGTTGTGTTTAAAACCTTACCAAGGAATGCTTATGCGTGCGAAATTTTGTCTGCTTCTTTTATCTTTCCTCTCCTTTATCTCCCTGCCTCTTTTTTCCCAGGCCACCCACTCTATCGGAATCGGGGCCCATTACTGGCGGGTGATTGATGATCTGGAAGTTGATAATTTCGAGGAATCCGGACTCTCTTACCTTGGAGTCTACCGCTATGACGGCGGACTGCTTGCCCTGCAGACGGAACTCGAGGTTTTTCCCTCCGACTTTGGGGCCTCCACCGAACAGGTCTACTCCCCTCAGGTGCTCGCGATCCTTGGCGATGGAATTTATGCCGCCATCGGAGCCGGGATTCTTTACAGTGACGGCGAGTTCGCCGACAAACCCTACTACCTTCTGCGGGCCGGCCTGAACATTATCGCTTTCGGTCCTCTCACCCTCGATATCAATGCCAATTACCTGTTTACGGATTTCGACAATCTCAGCAGCAGTGATATTGATTCCGACACTATTACCCTCGGTGCGATGCTGCGCTGGGAATTTGAATAAAGGAATGGGTCAGTGGTCAGTGGTCAGTGGTCAGTGGTCAGTGGTCAGTGGGATGCTAAATTTTCCATATCATCGGTCAAGCACCTACTGACCAATGACAAATGACTATTGACGCGGCGCAGCCGCACATGACTATTGCCCCCTCCCCTCCATCCGCCGCAGTTGACGCAGATACCGTTCCAGCTCCGGACGCTGCTCAAACACCATGGCTCTCTCCAGCAGTTTACCCGCCAGGCTCCATTCCTCCCGGCCCGCCCGGATTTCCGCCATTTTCAACAGCGCTACCGCTTCGAACCCGGAAATCCGGGCCGCCCGCTCCAGTACCGTCAGCGCGCCCTCCTCTCGCCCCCGCTCCTGCATCACCTGCGCCTGAAGCATCAGCAACTCCCCATCCAGAGGGTTCGCAAGCACAGCCACCTCCAGAAGTTCCTCCGCCTCTTCATAGCGTTTCTGCAGAACCGCCAGTCGGAGACTTAAATTTAATAAACGCCCCTCCTCAGCGGCCCGCTCCGGTTCCGGCAGAGATTTAATCTCTGACCTGATCAGGTCAATCAGCTCATCCGCCTCCGTCAGTCTCCCCAACTGCATCAGCCCGCGCACCGCCTGCTCCTGCTGCGACCGATTTCCTCCCCCCTTGGCAAACGACTCCCTGAGCCGCTCCACCGCCTCCGCCGGCGCCGCCTCCAGGTAAAGCTGTCCCAGCATCGCCAGCATCTCTCCATCCGCAACCCCCAGACGTCTCGCCTGCTCCAGACTCTCCGCCGCCTCCGCGTTTTTCCCCAGAGAGAGCTGCGCATTGGCCCGGGCGGCCCAGTAACTCCGCTGCGCCGGGTCCTCCGCCAACAGTTCAGAGGTCAGTGACAGTACCTCTTCGTTGCGCTGCTGACTGACCAGACAGTTCAGCAGCCCCCGCAGGGCCTCCACCCCATCCTCTTTCAACAGCAGCGCCTGGCGGAATGCCGTCTCCGCCGAAACCATCCGGTTCATCATCATCAGTCCGTGACCCAACAGCAGATAGGTGTCCGCATCGGCAATTCCGTCCCGGGCCAATTCCTGAAAAACCCGGACGGATTCGGCAGGCGCATCCAACAACACATACACTCTTCCCAGATTGATCCGTGCATCCCGGAAGGCGGGGAATTTCTCCAGAGCTATTTCATACGCGGATTGCGCCTCTTTGTATTTCTCCGCCTGATAGTAGAGATTGCCAAGGCTGAAATCCAGTGCCGCCGAACTGTCTGCGGATACGGACAACTCGAGCCTTTCCAGCGACTCCCCCCGGTCCTCCATGGATTGAACCTCCCGGAGAATTTCCGCCTCGGCCCGGCTTACCTTGGGAGAAAAAGGGTCCTCGGTCTGGGGAAAAACCGGCAAGCAAACTCCCAGTGTCAGTACCAACATCATTAAACAAACTTTCATACCTCTCCTCTCCCACCTAAAGCGTTTTTTTCAATGCAAAGGAGAATCTTATTCTTTTCTTTTTTCTGCTCTTTTCTCGAATTCATTAGGCAGTTTACCTAAATATCTTGCCTCCTAAGCCTCTCACCCTTTCTGTATTTTTCGGAGATCCCGCTTGTCCAAATCCCTTCTTTACCTTGCATCCACCTGGCCCGAACCCGCCTCTTCCGCCGCCGGAACCCGGTCGCTGCAGCGGCTCGATCTGTTCACGGAGCTGGGATGGAAGATCCGTCTGATGTCTGCCGCCTCCCCCCGCCCTTATTCGGCCCGGCTTCCGGATTCCGTCGCCACCGGAACCCTCCATCTGAATGACAGCCGGATGGACGCAGTTTTCAAAGAACTTCAGCCGGATTTGGTGCTGTTTGACCGGTTTATGACGGAGGAGCAATACGGCTGGAGAATTTCCCGCTGCTGTCCGCAGGCCCTGCGCATTCTGGACACCGTGGACCTGCACAGTCTGCGCGAAATCCGCCGTAAGGCGCTGTTGCAGGAACGCGAACGCTCCCCGTCTGACTGGTTCTGCAACATCGCCCTGCGCGAAATCGCATCCATTTACCGTTCAGACCTCACCCTGCTGCTCTCCGATGCCGAAGTGGAAATTCTCTCCGGAGAACTCGCGGTTCCCGCCTCCCTGCTGTTTCGGCTCCCTTTTCTTCTCCTCGATTCGGAACTGCATCTACCCGCTTCGCTCCCCGGTTTCGCCGACCGCCGGGATTTTGCCCACATCGGAAATTTCCGTCATCCTCCCAATGCGGATGCCGTTCATGTTTTAAAAAGCACCCTCTGGCCAAAACTCCGCGCCGCCTGTCCCGGCACCCACCTCCATCTGTACGGTGCCGATCTCACCCCCGCCCTTCAGTCCCTGCACATTCCCGAACATGGATTCCATATCTGCGGACGGGCGGACGATGCAGGAGAGGTCATGCGCCGCGCCCGGGTCTGCCTGGCCCCTCTGCGTTTTGGCGCCGGACTCAAAGGCAAACTTCTCGATGCCATGCGGGCCGGAACCCCCTCTGTCACCACCCCCATTGGCGCGGAGGGAATGCAGGGACCCTTCCCCTGGCCGGGAGCCGTGGAATCCGATCCGGAAGCCTGGGTGCGGGCCGCCGCCGAACTGTATCAGCAAGCCCCCGCCTGGCAGTCTGCCCAGCAGAAAATTCCGGCCCTGCTCTCCGGACGTTTTGCCCGCTCCGCGTTCAGCGGCCCGCTGGAGAAAAAAATCGCCTCCCTCCTCTCCGAAAGCGCACGGCTCACCCCGGAACGATTTACGGGTGCCCTGCTGCGGCACCATCAGCACCGCAGCACAGAGTATATGAGCCGCTGGATCGAAGCGAAGAACCGCCGCCCTGATTGACTTCCCGAAAATTCCCTCTATGCCTGCGGGATGGACGCCTATCCGATCCGGCCCGGCAGGCCGGAAGACCTTGAATCCCTGCTGAAAATTGAGACCCTCAGTTTCGAAAGCGACCGCTTCAGCAGAAGGAGTTTCCTCCGCTGGCTGCAGTCCGATCATGCCGTACTGCTGGTTTTGTCAGACCAAAGCACCCTTCTGGGCTACGGACTGGTTATCCTGCAACGCGGCACCCGCCTTTCCCGCCTTTACTCTCTGGCCGTGCTTCCCGACTTTCGTCAGCGCGGCCTGGCCACCCGGCTAATCCGCAGACTGGAAGAGGCGGCCGTGGACGCCGGACGCCTGGCCATGCGCCTGGAGCTGGGACCCGAAAACAAAGAAGCCCTGCGTTTTTTTGAGCACCGGGGATACCGGACCTTCACCGGAGATGCCGCCTCCCCCCACGCACAGGAAGTCCTCCGGCTGCAGAAACGAATCCGTTTTCCGGATGAACAGGCTCTGCAGACTCCCCACCCCTGGCATCAACAGAGCACCGACTTCACCTGCGGCCCGGCCGCTTTGCTCATGGCCATGGCCTCCCTGCAGCCTGAACGTCCTCTTTGTCTGGAGGAGGAGCTGGATATCTGGCGGGAGGCCACCACGATTTTTATGACTTCCGGACACGGAGGCTGCCATCCGCTGGGACTCGCTCTCGCCGCTCATGCCCGCGGATTCCCGGTGGAAGTCTGGCTGAAAGCCTCCGGCACGCTCTTTCTGGAGGGCGTCCGCGCTCCGGAGAAAAAGCAGATCCTGAAGGTGGTCCATCAACAGTTTCAGAAAAAATGCGCCCGCGCAAACATCCCTCTGCACCGGGAGGAGATTAATCTTTCAGAAATTGAGCAACTTCTGGGCGGTCCCTATGCGATCCTCATGCTGATCAGCACCTACCGCTTTAACGGTCAGAAAGCCCCCCACTGGGTTCAAATCACCGCCATCGATGCACATTGCCTCTACGTGCACGATCCGGACCCGGATGAAGGTCAGCGTCCCATCGACTGTCAGCACATCCCCATCGCCCGCAGTGATTTCGAATCCATGAGCGCCTACGGACGCTCCCGACTGAAAACCGCACTGGTCCTCCGCAAACCGCAGGCGGAGCGGTCGCCGGAAGCCGCGGTCACTCCAAAGTAAAGTCGATCCGTTGCCGCACCCGTGAGGGCACCGCCTCTCCCCGCATTTCTCCGGGAGAAAAACGCCAGCCTCTCACCGCCCGCCGCACCGCCTGCACAAACAACTCGCCCGGTTCACTGTCCGTAATCTGCAGATCCTGCACCTGTCCGTCCAACCCCACGACAAACTCCACCGCCACAAATCCCTCCACTCTGCGCATCCGGGCCTGGGGCGGATACACCGGCGGCACCTGCACCACCGGTCGGGGAGGCTGATCCAGATCGGAAATCTCAAACACCCCTCGGGTCACTCCCAGCTGCAATCCTTCGCCCTGCACCGTGAACGAGCGGGGCGAAACTTTTAACAGTCCCGACACCGAACTTTGCAGATCCACCGGGAGCGGACGGGGTGCCGCAGGCGGACGGGTCTCCGGAACCGAAGGCTGCGGAAGCGCTGCGGAACTCTGCGCCAGCGGCGGGGGATCCGGTTGCGGCGGCGGAGGCGGACGCCGGGGGGGAGGCATCCGGACCGTGTCGAGTTCGCGCAACTTCAAATCCTGCGCCGGTTGCGGGGACATTCTTTCCGTCATGGGAATCAGAAAATAGATCAGCCCCGTCATCAGAACCGCCAGCAAAACCGCCCGCCAGGACCAGCGGGGCGCGGTCTCTGAGAAATCGATTTCCCGGCCGGCCTTCACTCCGTCTCCGCCGCCAGACTCACCCGTTTTGCCCCCGCAAGTTTGCATTCGTCCATCACATCCACCAGCAGACGGGTAGGAACCGAGCCGTCCGCAATCAGAATCACCGGGATTTCCGGATCGGTCAGCTGACGTTTCACCAGCCCCCGCAAACTATTCAGCGGGATCTCACGCCCCCCGAACACAATCTGCCCGCTGCCGGTGATGGCGATCATCACACTTTGTTTTTCCAGATCCGAGGCGGAAACCGCCTGCGGTTTCTCCACCTCCACCCCGGTCTCCTCCACAAACACCGTGGTCACAATAAAGAAAATCAGCAGCAGAAACACACAGTCAATCAGCGGAGACATATTCACCTCCACTCCCTTGTCCACCTGATCACTGAGCTGAATGCGTTTCATTTTTTCCGCGGGGAATC
>JBMTJR010000146.1:0-6113 GCA_049438565.1 Kiritimatiellia bacterium | reverse complement strand
GGCCCACGTAGCTCAGTTGGTAGAGCACATCCTTGGTAAGGATGAGGTCAGCGGTTCGATCCCGCTCGTGGGCTCCACGTCCTGGACTTTGTCATGCGTCGGCTAGGGAAAATGTTTGTTTTGGGGTTTTGGGGATTTCTATAACTTTTCACTACACTAACAGCTAACCCAAACCACAGGCACACTACCATGGCGAAGGAAAAATTCGAACGCACAAAACCTCACGTAAACGTGGGAACCATTGGTCACGTTGACCACGGTAAAACTACCCTGACTGCTGCGATCACGCACGTTCAGGCACTCAAAGGTCTGGCCACCGACATTGCCTACGATGAAGTTGCGAAAGCTTCCGAATCCCAGGGCCGTCGTGATGCCTCCAAGATTGTCACCATTTCCACCTCACACGTGGAATACGAAACCGAAAACCGTCACTACGCACACGTTGACTGCCCCGGACACGCGGATTATGTGAAGAACATGATCACCGGTGCCGCTCAGATGGACGGAGCGATTCTGGTGGTTTCCTCTGTGGACGGCCCGATGCCCCAGACCCGTGAGCACATTCTGCTCGCCCGTCAGGTGGGTGTGCCCTTCATTGTGGTCTTCATGAACAAAGTCGACCTGGTGGACGACGAAGAGCTGCTGGAACTCGTGGAACTCGAAGTCCGCGAACTGCTCTCCAAGTACGAATTCCCCGGTGATGACCTCCCCGTGGTGCGCGGTTCCGCGCTGGCCGGTCTGCAGGCTTCCTCTGCGGACGATGCGGGCTGCGGCTCCATCTCCGAGCTCATGGATGCGCTGGACAGCTACATTGCT
Organism: Kiritimatiellia bacterium; assembly: GCA_049438565.1. Classification (GTDB taxonomy): domain Bacteria; phylum Verrucomicrobiota; class Kiritimatiellia; order SS1-B-03-39; family UBA6053; genus UBA6053. The sequence goes on along the minus strand of JBMTJR010000146.1, from coordinate 5,297 downwards.
GAGCCCGAGCGTGACGTGGATCTTCCCTTCCTGATGCCGATCGAAGACGTGTTCTCCATTGAAGGACGCGGAACCGTGGTAACCGGACGTATTGAGCGTGGAATGATCAAAACCGGTGAGGAAATTGAAATCGTCGGAATTCACGACACGGCCAAAACCACTTGTACGGGTGTGGAAATGTTCCGCAAAGAACTCGGACAGGGTCAGGCCGGTGACAACGTGGGCTGTCTGCTCCGCGGCACCAAGAAAGAGGATGTGGAGCGCGGTCAGGTTCTGGCCAAGCCCGGATCCATCACTCCGCACACCACCTTCAAGGCCGAAGTTTACGTTCTGTCCAAGGACGAAGGCGGACGTCACACCCCGTTCTTCAAAGGCTACCGTCCCCAGTTCTACTTCCGCACGACGGACGTGACCGGTGACATTGAGCTGCCGGAAGGCGTGGAAATGGTGATGCCGGGCGACAACGTGTCCATGACCGTGACGCTGATTCAGCCGATCGCGATGGAGCAGCACATGCGCTTTGCGATTCGGGAAGGCGGACGCACCGTGGGTGCCGGACGCGTGACCGAAGTGATCAAGTAACTGTCACCCATCCACCCGGACCCCGCGTTTGCGGGGACCGGGCTGGATTCCACTGTACGCGGGAGTCCGCTCCCGCCTCTCTTCTGCCAGGTCAGTAGCTCAATTGGCAGAGCACCGGTCTCCAAAACCGGGGGTTGGGGGTTCGAGGCCCTCCTGACCTGCCAGTTTTTCGTCTCTTCATTTTTTAAACAAGATCCAAACCACATGGAAAACGTAAATCCAATCGCCCGGCTGTCCGGATTCCTCCGGGATGTACAGGCGGAGATGTTAAAATGCAATTGGCCGACCTGGTCGGAGTTGCGTCAATCCACGCTTGTCGTGGTGGTCAGTTTTCTCATTATGGGCGCATTTGTCTCCTTTTCGGATGCCCTGTTGCGCTGGTTGGTGCGGGTACTGCTCTGAGCAGTCCCGGATCTCAAAGGAGCCTAGAAGTCCATGGATAAACAATGGTTTGTGATTCAAGCGTTATCAGGACACGAATTCAAAGTTCGTGAAAACATGATGCGCCGTTTGGAAATTGAAGAAATGGGGGATCTCATCGAGGAGGTTCTCATTCCGACGGAAAAAGTGTCTGAAGTGAAGCTGGGAAAGAAGCGGGAACTGACCCGCAAATTCTATCCGGGCTACATTCTGGGCAAACTGGCTCTGTACAACGACGACCACAGCATCAACGAGCGGACCTGGCATTTTATCCAGCAAACGCCGGGGATCATTGGTTTCGTGGGGGGCGACAAGCCCGCACCGCTGCGGAAGAGCGAGGTGGATTCCATTCTGAATCAGGTGGAAGACAAGAAAGACAAACCGACGCCGAAGATCAATTTCACCGAAGGCGAAACAATCAAGATCAACGACGGACCTTTCGAAAACTTCACCGGCGAGGTGGGGGAGATCGATCCGGTACGTGGAAAGTTGAAAGTGACCGTCTCCATTTTTGGCCGTACCGCTCCTGTGGAGTTGGAATACTGGCAAGTTGAAAAAATAAGCTAATTTGGAAATACCGTAATGGCTAAAAAAATTACTGGACTGATTAAACTGCAGATCCCCGCCGGGCAGGCAAACCCGGCCCCGCCGATCGGACCCGCTCTGGGTGCGAAAGGGGTGAATATCATGGAATTCTGCAAAGCGTACAACGCGGCAACGCAGGACAAGGTGGGTCTGATTATCCCCGTGGAAATCACGGTGTATCAGGACCGCTCCTTCACCTTCACGTTGAAAAGCCCGCCTGCGGCTGTGCTGCTCAAAAAAGCGGCCGGAATTGCAAAAGGAAGCGGCGTCCCCAACCGGGACAAAGTGGGCAAAGTCACCCGCGACCAGCTGGTTGCGATCGCCGAAGAGAAAAAAGATGATCTGAATGCCGCCTCTGTGGATGCGGCCATCCAGATGATCGCCGGAACCGCCCGCAGTATGGGCATTGAGGTGGTGTAACATGGTACAACGTGGAAAAAAATATCGTAAAGTTGTGGAGCATTTGGCTTCAAACAAAGCCTTCGCGATGAACGAGGCACTGGAATTTCTAAAAACGAATTCCTATGCCCGTTTTGACGAAACCGCTGAGATGGCTTTCCGTCTGGGCGTCAATCCCACCAAGTCCGACCAGGCTGTCCGTGGAAGCATCACGCTTCCGCATGGAACCGGGAAAGACATTAAAGTCATCGTCTTCGCAAGCGGGGAGGCGGCCGATGCCGCGCTGGCCGCCGGAGCGGATGAAGCCGGCTTTATGGAGCTGGTGGAGAAGGTGAAAGGGGGCTGGGTCGATTTCGACATTGCCATCGCCACTGCCGAAGCCATGACCGAAGTCCGTAAGCTGGGAAAGGTGCTGGGTCCCCGCGGCCTGATGCCCAATCCGCGTAACGGAACCGTGACCGAGGATACGGCAACTGCCGTCAAGCAGTTCAAAGCAGGCCGGGTGGAGTTCAAAATGGACAAAGCCGGCAATGTGAACGTTCCGTTCGGAAAACTTTCCTTCGAAGTGGATCAGCTGATCGAGAACGGGAAAGCGGTGATCGAGGCGGTTCTGGCCGCCAAACCGCAGGCCGTGAAAGGCATCTACGTGAAGAAATGCTCCGTCAGCAGCACCATGGGCCCCGGGTTGGCTCTGGAAAACCGTGAACTCAACCTGAGCTAAGGAGATCTTTCCATGAGACCTGAAAAAGAATCAATGCTGAACGAAATCCGCGGCCGCGTGGAAGAATCCGTGTTCGTGATCATGACCGACTTCGGTTCCATGAACGTGGAGAAGGCCCAGAAGCTGCGGAGCAAACTGCGCGATGTGGATGCCGAATTCCATGTGGTGAAAAACCGTCTGGTCAAGCACCTGGCCGAGGACCTTGGCGGTCCTCAGCTGAAAGAGGGGCTGAGTGGACGCACTGCCATGGTGACCGGAACCGGTGAAGTGACGGACGTGGCCCGTGTGCTGCGCGACTTCATCAAAACCAATGAAGTTCCCACGCTGAAAATGGGTGCGCTCGAAGGGGCTTTCCTCTCCGAGTCGGATCTGAAAGCGCTGGCCGATATGCCGTCGAAAGACGAAATGCGGGCCAAACTGGTGGGAACGCTGGCGGCACCGATGTCGCAGACCGTGGGCGTGCTGCACGCCAAACTGTCCTCACTCTTGTACGTGTTGAAGGCGGCCGAAGCTAAAAAAGCGGATGCCTGAAACATCAACTGAACCCTGAAAACTGTAATTTCAACCAACTATAGAATCCTTAAGGAGAATCTGTCATGTCCGAAGAAACTAAAACTGAAGCCCCTCAGCTGGAAGGTAAAATGGCTGAGTTCGTGGATTGGATCGAAACCATTTCCGTACTCGAACTTTCCAAACTCGTCAAAGCCCTGGAAGACCGTCTGGGCGTATCCGCTGCCGCTCCGGTAGCCGCGGTTGCCGCTCCTGCCGCTGGTGGCGACGCCGGTCCGGCTGCTGAAGAGCAGACTGAATTCGACGTGATTCTGACCAGCCCCGGCGGCCAGAAGATCGCGGTGATTAAAGAGCTCCGCGCCATCACCGGTGCCGGCCTGAAAGAAGCCAAAGAAATGGCCGAAACCGCCGACGCAGTGGTGAAAGCCGGTGCTTCCAAAGAAGAAGCAGAGGAAATCAAATCCAAGCTCGAAGCAGCTGGTGCCTCTGTTACAGTCAAGTAAAAACTGCTTGATTTCTCTTGAAAAGGGCATCATCCCGAGCTAGCGGGATGATGACCCCTTTCTATGTCTGTATATCCTTCGGGATATGCAGTGTTTTTCTACCCCCCGTTTTCTTATTCGAGTAAAGGTCGCAGCACATGGTTGAACGCACAAATTACGGCAATATCGCAGAAGTCGCATCTCCTCCTAACTTAATTGATATTCAGAAAAAATCCTTTGTGGATTTCCTTCAGGCCTCTGTCGATCCGATGAAACGGGACGCGGTCGGATTTCAGGCGGTTTTCCGGGAGATCTTTCCGATCGAAAGTTATGACGGTCAGTGCATTCTGGACTATGTGAAGTATGAAATCCAGCCTCCGAAAATGGAGGAGGTGGAATGTCTGAAGGAAGGGGAGACCTATGCGGCCCCGCTGTATGTGACGTTCCGGTTGAAGGACGGCGAGGAGGTTCGTGAAGAGGACATCTTCATGGGCGATATTCCGCTGATGACCAAGGACGGCAGCTTTATTATCAATGGCGCGGAGCGCGTGATTGTGAGTCAGCTGCACCGATCCCCGGGGATTTGTTTTGAGCAGTCCACCCACGCGAACGGCAGCACGCTGTTCTCTTTCCGGGTGATTCCCGACCGGGGTTCATGGATCGAGGTGCAGTTTGACACCAATGATCTGATTTATGTGTATCTGGACCGGAAACGTCGTCGGCGTAAAGTGCTGGCCCCCACTCTGTTCCGGGCCATGGGCTACTCCACAGACGAAGAGTTGCTGAGCATTTTCTACACGTTCAAGAAAATCAGCGTGGCCAAAAAAATTCAGGAGGCGGCCCTTCACAATCTGGTGCTGAAAGATGATGTGCTGGATGAGGATTCCGGCAATATTATCGCCCGCCGTTATGAGCCGATGACTCTGGATCTGGTTTCCCAGATTTCCGCTGCGGGATATACTTCGGTGATGGTGATTGACATCAGCAAGGACGAGGGAATTTTCCTGAAGTCCGTGGAGAAAGATCCCAGCCGTGACATGGAGGAGGCGCTGAAGGATATTTACGCCAAGCTGCGTCCGGGCGATCCGCCCTCCGTGGCCAATGCCCAGCAGATGCTGAAACGGATCTTCGGCGATCCCCGCCGCTACGATCTGGGCCGGGTGGGACGTTATAAAATCCGTCAGAAACTGAATCTGCAGGCCAACCCCGACTCCCGGGTGTTGGAAAAAGAGGATTTTGTGGAAGCGGTCAAATACCTTGTCGGCCTGAAAATGGGCGAAGGATTTATTGACGATATCGACCACCTCGGCAGCCGACGGGTGCGTACGGTGGGCGAACTGATGGAAGGGCAGGTCCGTGTTGGTCTGGCCCGCACAGAACGTCTGGCCCGTGAGCGGATGACCATGATTGATGCCACGGTTGAAAAACTGACCCCGCAGCGTCTGGTCAATCCCAAGGCGCTGTCCGCGGTGATCAAGGATTTCTTTGGACGCTCTCAGCTGTCCCAGTTTATGGACCAGACCAACCCGCTTTCGGAACTGACGCACAAACGCCGTCTTTCCGCATTGGGACCGGGAGGGTTGAACCGCGACCGTGCC
>JBMTJR010000145.1:0-6127 GCA_049438565.1 Kiritimatiellia bacterium | reverse complement strand
TCTATCCGCTTCTGCTTCTGGGACTGGTCGCACTGCTGCTCTCGGTTCAAAAAGGCTGGGATTTGCATCAGACCCATGTTTCGGTGCGTGCGGAGGATCTCGAACGGCTCCGCCGTATCCGGACGGCAGGGGATCATGAACCCCGCAGCGAAGAATTTGCGGAAATCCCCATGCCTCTGGGATCTCTGATGCTGGCCGCTTTTCAGCATCGTCATGCCTCCCGGGAAAATCTTGAGGAAATCCTGCATGAACATGTCCTGGCGGAGGTTCCCCGTCTGGAACGCTCATTGGGTCTGCTGGCTGTTCTTGGCGGGGTTGCCCCGCTGCTGGGCCTGCTGGGAACGGTGACCGGAATGATCCACACCTTTCAACTGGTTACCCTGTTCGGTTCCGGAAATGCCAAAACATTGTCCGGGGGGATTTCAGAGGCGCTGGTGACCACGGAGTTGGGTTTGATGATCGCGATCCCCATTTTGCTGATCCATGCACTGCTGGCCCGCAAGGCCAAAACGCAACTCGGAGATCTCGAACATTCTGCGGTATCCATTGTGAATCTGCTGCATGCGGAGATCTCCGATCCGGCATGAAGGAACTGGATTCGGTATTCGGCGTCTGGCACAGTGGCGGATGGCTGCTGGGAGCACTGGCGCTGCTTTGTGTGGCCATCGGTTTTTTGTTTTTCCGGGCCTTCTTTGCGGTTCAGGCATTGTTGAAATCCGCCCGGGAGATCGGGGACCGGCTGGAGGCCTGCGGAGGGAATCCCCTGCAGATCCGTGAGTCTCTGGAACGCGGGGATCAGTGGCTTTCCCGGGCTTATCTGACCGCAATCCGCCAGTCAGGATCTCCGCAGGCGCTGACACAGGTTCTGGAACAGATCGAGCAGGGCTGTGTCCGTCAGCATTCCCGTGATTTGCTTCTGCTGGCCGCCTGCACCGCTGCCGCTCCTTTGCTGGGACTGCTCGGCACGGTGAACGGGATGATTGAAACATTCCAGGCCACCGCAGTAATGAGCGGAGAGACCGGTCAGCAAATTGCGGATGGAATCAGCCGGGCCCTGCTCACCACCCAGTTTGGACTGGTGATTGCGCTCCCCGGTGTTTTTGGTCACGCGCACCTGCGCAAACAGATCCGGGAACTGGAAACCCGTCTTACCCAGTGCCGCTTTTTGATTTCCCTGGGTCCCGTGGAGACCCGGCGGCTTTAGGAAATAGCGTAGCCAGATGTTTTTTGGTTTTGCCACCAAGGGACACGAAAGTTTTCGACCCCTAAAGCCCCGCTTTGAAACGCTCCGCATTCGAAAGGACGAGTGGGATTTTATGAAATCGTTACCCTGAATGATGTCATAAAATACGAAGCCCATTTTCTTATTTGTTTCATTACGGGGCTTTAGGGGTTGAACTTTTCGTGCCCTTTCGCGGCTACAGTTTTATTTACATTGCTCTAGAATTCGTCTTCCTCGAATTCGTCTCCCAGTCCATAATCCGGCCGGGGTAAAAAATCATCCCGGTCGCAAACCCGTTCCCGGCATTCGGGCAGGGGCTCTCCGGGAAACTGCTCCTCCCATTCCTGACGCTGCATCGGATCGGCGTAGTAGGTCAGCCAGATCAGGGTGTCCTCCTCACTTCCGCTCCCCAGCAGATCCAGATGCATGGCTCCGTTCAGGCAGTGGGACATGTCCCAGGTGAATTCATTCAGAGAGTCTTTCCAGAGCTTCTCATACAATTCACGGTCCTGAAGGTGACCCGTGTTCTCCAGAAAAACCCGCAGGGAGGCCAGACCGTTGATGACCTCCCACAATTTTTCGTGCAGTTCCGCATCCTCCAGTCTCTCCGGCGCGGGCAGGGAAATCCCCCGCGCAATCAGCTGGTGCGCGTAGGTGACAGAGGGTTCCGCTTCAATCGCGTAAACCTGTTCGAGAAAAGCCAGCTCCATCTCCGGATCCATGCCCTGACCGCAGTGCAATTCCTCCTCCCCCATCTCCCGCAGCCGCTTTTTCAGAAAAGCTAAACGGGCCTGAACGTATGCTTCCCGGGAAGGGTAATCCGATTCCTGCATCACGGGGCTCAGCGCAGTTTGTGGTCGAGGGACAGTTTCCCCGGGCCGGTCAGGAACAGCGTAAGATAACTCACCAGGTACAAAAGTGCCATTTCCTTGTCGGCGAAAGAATCCCCGCCATGAATGACAAAGGCCGCCACCCCCATGGTGAAAATCAGGGGAATCAGGGCCGCCCGGGTGAAGAGTCCTATGCTCACCAGTGCCGCACAGAACACCTCCGCAAACACCACGGCGGCGAGGCTGACCGGACTGCTGATGCCCAGCGGATCCGGAAAACTGTCCATCCGATCTCCGAATGACAACAATTTTCCCCATCCGTGGGCCACCAGCATCCCGATTCCAAACATAAGGCGGAGAGACAAAAGACCCAGGTCTGTTTTCAAGGCCGTCGTCCCGGTACTGAACAGATATTTTTTCATGCCCTAGGGTCTCCCACAACTCCGCAATTGTCCAGCGAATATTTTAGAGCGCAGCCATCAGCTTGCTCACCCGCTTCGCGAATTCCGCCGGATTCGGCAGAGGGGTTCCTTCGGTCAGCAGAGCCTGATCAAACAACAGCTCTCCATATTCTCCAATCCTTGCGTCCGAGGCATCCGATTCCACCATGGACTTCAGTTTTTCCATGACCGGATGGGCGGGATTCAGCTCCAGCGTCCGTTTGGTCTCGGGGATGACCTGTCCCATCGCTTTCATCATGCGTTCCATATTGGCATCGATCCCGCTTTCGTCCGCCACCAGCACTGCGGCGGAATCAGTCAGACGGTCGGAGAGCCGTACCGCTTTCACCTGCTCTTTCAGGGAAGTGGACAGGGCTTCGATCACGGCTTTGTATTTCTCCTCCGCTTCTTTGCGGGCGCTTTCTTTTTCCGCTTTCTCCTCTTCGGAATCCAGATCCACCCCGCCGCGGTTGATGGCTTTGAGCGGTTTGTCCTCGTACTGATCCAGCGAGGGAATCACCCATTCATCAATGGTGTCGGTCAGGAAAAGCACTTCCAGATCGCGGGCTTTGAAGGCCTCCAGCAACGGTGAATTCTCCACCACTTTCCGGCTCTCTCCGGTGAGGAAATAAATTTCCTTCTGATCCGGCTGCATGCGGTTGATGTATTCTTTCAGACTGATGGTTTTGCCCGCCTCGGTTTTGGATGATTCAAACTGCAGCAGATGACTGATTTTCTCTTTGTTGGCGTAGTCCGTGTGCATTCCCTCTTTCACCACCCGGCCAAATTCTTTCCAGAAGGCCTCATAGGCCTCCGGTTCTTTTTCCTGTTTGGTTTTCAGGGTGCTGAGGATCTTGGAAGTGACATTTTTCCCGATCCGGCGTACCAGCGGGTTGTTCTGCAGAATTTCCCGGGAAACGTTCAGACTCAGGTCGGAGCTGTCCACCACTCCCTTGACAAAGCGGAGGTAGGAGGGGAGAAGCTCCTTGCAGTCGTTCATGATAAACACCCGTTTTACATAGAGATGCAGTCCTTTGGCATCCTCATTGTAAAACAGGTCAAAAGGAGCTTTTTTCGGGAAAAACAGCAGTCCTTTGAATTCTGTGGTACCCTCCGCGGACCAATGAATGATTTCTGCGGGATCCTCGTAGTCATGAAAGGCTCCCTTGTAAAAAGCGCTGTATTCCTCCTCGCTGACCTCTGATTTGGGCCGGGTCCAGATGGCCTGCATGGAATTCAGGGTTTCCTCTTTGGTCACGTCGCGGTAGACCGGATCCTCGCCCTCCTTGGAAGCCTCCTCATCTTTTTCCTTGCGGGTCACGTCCATGACCACCGGGAAAGCGATGTAGTCTGAATACTGTTTGACGATTTCCCGCAGTTTGTATTCCTGCGTGTAATCCGTCGCGTCCTCATCCTCATGCAGATGCAGGGTGATGGTGGTGCCGAAATTTTCGCGTTCCGCCTCGGTCACTTCATAGGTGCCATCCCCGGAGGACACCCAGTGCCAGGCCTTGTCCTCGCCCGCGCGACGGGTGAGCAGTTCCACCTTGGTCGCAACCATGAAGGAGGCGTAAAATCCAACTCCGAACTGCCCGATGAGTTCCGGACGGTCGGCGGCCTCCGCCTCTTTCAGCTGTTTGAGAAAGGCTTTGGTTCCGGAATTCGCGATGGTTCCGATATTGGCCTCCAGCTCCTCGGCATTCATGCCGATGCCGTTGTCCACAATCTGCAGGGTTTTTGCCTCTTTGTCGGGAATCAGTTTGATTTTCCAGCCGCCCTCCGGCTCCTGAATTCCGGAGTTCGACACCGCTTCAAAACGGGCGCGGTCAATCGCGTCGGATGCGTTGGAAATCAGCTCACGCAGAAAAATGTCTTTGTTGGAATACAACGAATGGATGACCAGATCCAGCAGCTGACTCACTTCGGTTTTGAATGATTTGGTTTGGGTACTCATGGGAATCTCTCCTTTGAAAGGGTTGAAAATAAAAATCGGAAGTGCCTGCACATAAAAGCACTCTCAGAAAAATCAAGCGGGAAGCACTTGGAACCCGGACCGGGGGTTTGCAGGCCCCATAAGTTTCACGGGTTTTTATTTGTGGGGACAGGAATGTCCCCGATCCATCGGCGCGCACAAAAGAAAAACCTCCAGGGTTCACTGGAGGTTTAAAATGGTGGGCGGCGACGGACTCGAACCGCCGACCCTCTGGGTGTAAACCAGATGCTCTAACCAACTGAGCTAGCCGCCCTTAAGGGAGGGCTGTGATTACGGAAGCCGGGAAAATTGTCAACCCCCGGCTTTTTATTTTTACACCGCCTGTTCGGTAAATACCCCGATATGGCGGAATTTGTCATAGCGGTCCTGCAAGCGCTCCTCAATGGTGAGCGCGTCGAGCTGGTTGAGATGTTTCTCCAGGGCGTCTCCCAAATTCTCCGCAGTTTGGGCGGGATCCTGATGGGCGCCTCCTAGGGGTTCCGCGACCACTTCATCCGCGATTTTCAGCCGGGTAAGATCACTGGCGGTCAAATTGAGATTTTCCGCCGCTTTGTCGGCATAGGCCCGGTCTTTCCACAGAATCGCCGCGCAGCCTTCCGGACTGATCACCGAATAGTAGGCATGCTCCAGCATGAGGATCCGGTTGCTGACTCCAATGCCCAGCGCGCCGCCGCTTCCGCCTTCCCCGATCACTGCAGAGATGAAAGGGACCCGGAAAGTGAAGGATTCGCGGAGATTGACGGCAATCGCTTCGGCGACATGACGCTCCTCCGACTCCAGCCCCGGGTAGGCGCCGGGGGTGTCGATGAGACTGAGAATGGGCATCCCGAATTTATTCGCCAGTTTCATAAGCCGCAGCGCTTTGCGGTATCCTTCCGGATACGGACAGCCAAAGTTGCACTCCAGGTTACTGCGGGTGTCCCGTCCTTTCTGGGTACCGAGGATCATCACTTTGCGGCCCCGGAAATCGGCTGTGCCTCCGATGATCGCCCGGTCGTCCCGGTAAAGACGGTCTCCATGCAGTTCCCGGAAGTCGGTGCACATCATCCTGATGTAATCGCGGGTGTAGGGGCGCATGGGGTGGCGGGCCATCTGCACCTTCTGCCAGGGGGTCATTCCCGAATAAATTTTGACTTTGGTGTCGGTGATCTTTTTCTCAATCTTCTCGATTTCAGATCCCATATCAATTTTCTGGTCTTCACTGAATCCTCTCAGCTCACTGAGTTTCTGTTCCAGTTCCAGAATAGGTTTTTCGAAGGGCAGGACGTAGGTGGCCATAAAATTTCTCCAGGGTCAGTCAACAATCCGGATGGATGTACCTTCCGGAAGGATTTTGTAAAGTTCTTCGATCATTTCGTTTTGAAAGCGGACGCAGCCGGCGCTGGACTGGGAACCGACACTTTCCGGTTCCCAGGTGCCGTGCAGGCCGATCCCGGGGGTGTTCAGTTTGAGATAGTGGGTTCCCAGCAGATTTTCCGGGTGTCCGTAGGCGAAGGATTGTCCGTCGGGACGGTACCAGACCGGGTGACGCAGCCGCAGGGTGATCACATAATCACCCACCGGAGTGCTGCTGTCGGTCCCGGTTCCCACCCGGTAGCGTTTGAAGAAGCGGTTATTGAGGCGCAGCTCCATTTCGTTGGTG
>JBMTJR010000144.1:0-6137 GCA_049438565.1 Kiritimatiellia bacterium | reverse complement strand
TGCAGGGCGCCGGTAGCACCGAAGCGCGGGTGGCAGGCTTTTCCGGGGCCGCAGCCTCTCTCGGACTTGAGGTGCTGGCCGACCCTTATCCGGATACCGGCACCATCGAAGGCTGCAAAACCGCCGCCGCCAATACCCTGGAGGGTTTCATTGAAAACGGGAAACTGGAACTCGACGGAATTTTCGCCTGCAATTTGTATTCCACTCTGGGAGTCAGCGCCGCGCTGATGGACCTTCAGAACAGCGGTGTGGAAGTGCAGCATGTGCGGTTTGTGGGATTTGACACCTCCACCGCTCTGATCCGCGCTGTCGAGGAAGGACGGATCGACGCACTGATTGCGCAGAACCCCAAACGCATGGGGGCGCTTGCCGTGCAGACCCTCTACAAAGTGGTCAACGGAGAAAGTGTGCCGCCGGTCATTGACACCGGTATTACCATCGTCACCCAGGACACCCTTTCCACTCCCTGAACCGGAAGATTTTCTGCCGTGACCGGTTCCATTTTGCAGCCAGATCCCTCTTCCCCCCTGCGGCTCTGCCTCCGGGGAGTGACGAAGCAGTTCGGCTCCACCCAGGCCCTGCGCGGAGTCGACCTCTCCGTACTGCCGGGGGAAGTGATGGCGCTGGTGGGGGAAAACGGGGCCGGGAAAAGCACCCTGATGAAAATTCTTTCCGGAGCCCACCGTAAAGATCAGGGAGAAATGAGCCTCAATGGAGAAACCTACGAGCCGCGGAATCCGCTCCACGCCCGCGAATGCGGAATTGCGATGATTTATCAGGAGCTTTCTCTGGCTCCGCACCTCAGCATTATGGACAACATTCTGCTCGGCATCGAACCGCGGCGGGGGATTCTGCTGGACCGTCGAAGGATGCATGAAAGCGTCCGGGCGGCCCTGCAGGAGGTCGGGCTGGGGGATCTGAATCCGGACCGGATCGTAGGCCGTCTGTCCCCGGCCCAACAGCAACTGGTGGAAATCGCCCGCGCGGTGACTCTCGACTGCAAAATTCTGGTGCTGGATGAACCCACTAGTTCACTGACCCTGCCCGATATCGAACGCCTCTTCGCGCTGATCCGCCGGCTGAAAGAAAAAAATATTTCCGTGATCTATATTTCACATTTCCTGGAGGAGATCCAAAAGATTTCCGACCGTTTCACCGTGCTCCGCGATGGAGAAACTGTGGGCAGTGGGGAGACCGCATCCACCTCCTCTGATCAAATTATCGCAATGATGGTGGGGCGGGAAGTGTCCGATCTCTATCCCCGGAGCCGGCACGAACCGGGGGAGGTGCTGCTCAGCGTCGAGGAAATCGGAGGCCAAACCAGCCCCCGCCGGGCGGGCCTTATCCTTCGACGGGGGGAAGTAATCGGAATCGCCGGGCTGATGGGCGCCGGCAGAACCGAGTTTCTGCGCTGTATTTTCGGACTGGATCCGGTGAAGAAAGGCCGTGTGACTCTCAAAGGGGACCAGCGGACCGGAAGCCCGGGACGTCGGTGGATGCAGGGAATGGGGATGGTGAGCGAGGACCGGAAAAATGAAGGGCTGGCTACAGGACTGAGTATTGCGGAAAATCTGACCCTTCCGCATCTTCACGGACTGGGTCCATGGCGTCTGGTCCTGCCCGGACGTCAGCACCGCTCCGCCCTGCCCTGGATCCGGGATCTCTCCATCAAATGCAGCTCCCCCGGACAGCGGATCAGCGGACTGTCCGGGGGCAATCAGCAAAAAGTTGCCATCGCCCGGCTTCTGCATGCCGGGGTGGAGGTTTACCTGCTCGATGAACCCACCCGCGGCATCGATGTCGGCAGCAAAGCCCAGATTTACAGCCTGATCGACCAGCTGGCCCGGGGAAATCCGGAGCAGAACCAACCGCCCTGCGCGGTGCTGGTGATCAGCAGCTATCTGCCGGAACTGCTCGGGATCTGCGACCGGATTGCCGTGATGCACCGCGGAGAGCTGGGACCCGCCCGCAAGGTCGAGGACTGGGATGAACACAAACTCATGCTCGCCGCTACCGGCGGGGAAAGCTCCGAATAACATCAAACCTGCCAGAAACTCCATGTCATCAAAGCGCCCCTCCCTTCAAAGCCTCCTGCAGTCTCCGGGTTTCAACACTTTCAGCCGCTTTCTTGCCCTGCTGGCCGTCTTTGGGTTTTTTGCAATTCTGGTTGCGGACGGACGTTTTTACTCCCCACGGAATCTGGAGAACATTCTGCGTCAGAGCGCAGTCTACGCCACGGCCGGACTGGGAATGACTCTGGTCATCATTTCCGCCGGGATCGATCTCTCGGTGGGCTCCATCATTGCCCTGGCCGTGGTCATGGTGGCCTGGACCCTGAATCTGCCTGTGCCCGGCGGCAGCGGGGAATTGCTGATCCATCAGTATCCCACCGGGATTCCCCTGCTGGCCGTGCTGGCCGCGGTTCTCACCGCCACGCTGGCCGGCATGCTGAACGGCATTGCGATCGTGGGACTGCGGCTGATCCCTTTTATTGTCACCCTGGGCATGATGGGAATTGTGCGGGGCGTGGCCAAGGGCATTGCCAAAGAGCGGGACATTTATCCGGAAGCAGAGACCTGGATCCATCATGTGATGGATCCTGTACTGACCGGAAACTCCTCCGGCGGTTTTCTCCTGCCCCTGGGGGTCTGGTTTCTGATTTTCGGCATTTTGATTTCGGTGTTTATTCTGCGCTTCACCCGGCTGGGCCGGCATATCTATGCCATTGGTTCGAATGAGGAAACCGCACGCCTCTGCGGAGTTCCCGTCCAACGCACCAAAGTGATCGTCTATGCCCTGACCGGCACCTTCTGCGGAGTGGCCGGAATCATGCAATTCTCTTATCTGGGCGGCATCGGACAACCGACCACCGCGATGATGTACGAACTGTTCGTGATTGCTGCGGTCATCATTGGCGGCGCAAGCTTCCGCGGAGGGGAAGGCAGTATTCTGGGCACCATGATCGGCGCGCTGATCATCACGATTCTCTACATGGGCGGACAACAGATGGGCTGGCCCAAATGGGTGCAGGAAATGGTGATCGGTGTAATCATCATCGCAGCCGTGGCGATTGATCAGTACCGCCACCGCAAGCAGACTCACTGAACAGACCAAGCCGCTTCAGTAGCGGTAGGTCAGAAACAGACGCGCATCCGTGGCGGTGCTGTTTTCGATCAGATCATTTTGTCGGTATCCCACACCCGCCTTGACTGCGATATCCACCTGATCCGTAAGCGGATGGGTCAGCACCAGATTCATTTCCTCCGCATCAAAAGGCATGCGGGAATGCCAGGTGACTATGCCCAGCAGATAGAGCGAAGCGGAGCCCAGCTTGCGCTTGGCTTTGAGATACAGGGTGTCCGCCCCGGCATCAAAAGGACAGGAATAAATGATCATACAACTGGCCAGGGCGTGGTTGAATCCGGTGGTGGTCTCCTCAAACAGCATGTCGTCCCCCTGCACCGAGAGCAGTCCTGATTCGAGCAGAAGTCCGCCCCATTTTTTCTGAACCGAAAGTCCGTAGGTCTCGCTCTGATGATCCCGGTTCTGGTCCAGACCCGACTCCAGCCTAAGATATCCGAGCAGTGTCAGATCCCCGGAGATCTGCCAGGCCAGACGGCTTCCGGCAAGGTTGCTGACCCGCCAGGCCACCGCATCGTAAAGACTGCAGATCAAATTTGCGCTGAGAGGAATTTGCATCTCGATCCAGCTCATTCCTTCACTGTCCTCTCCCGCTTTCAGTACTTCGTCAAAGGAATTGAATTCCCAACGGTCCCCGGACTGCAGGTAATTGCTCATCCGCAGCGCGTGTCCCAGACGGAGGGTTTCTGTCCGCCATTCCACTGCCTCAATGGCTCTGGGTTTCTGACGGCTGTCGTCTTTGCGGAAGACTTCCCCGTTGTAAACCATCCGCCCCCCGCGGATAGCCGATCCTCCGGCAAGGTCTGCATCCAGCCAGGCCTCGTTGAGCAGATGAAACGCATTATTGGAAAGCATCTCCGACTGACCACTGGCATAAACTTCCTCGGCATAAATGTAAGTGGCTCCCGCATCCCCCCCCTCCCAGAGCCTTGCCTCCGCCTGCAGCAGAATCCCCAGACTGCTGTTCGATCCGGATCCTTTCCCCTCGTAGTCCCGGTTCATGGAGACACTGCGCAGGCGTCCGGAAATCAGGGGCAGTGAATCCGTGGCCGCACTTGCCGCCCATCCAGCAGACATTCCCAGAAAAAACAGGTAAAACAGACAGCCGGAAAATTTCATAAACCCTTTTTTGCATTATTAGGACATATCTTATCCTATTTAAGCAGCCCCCATAAGACGTTTCTCCCGCAAGCGCCAGCTTTATTTCAAAGAATCTCCAACTGGACGCGGGGCATGCTGCCCCGATGTACCGCCGCAGAGATGCGGCACCTCCAACTGGACGCGGGGCATCCCTGCCCCGGTCTTCTACTGGATCTGGGGCATGCTGCCCCGATATACCGCCGCAGGGATGCGGCACCTCCAACTGGACGCGGGGCGTCCCGCCCCGGTCTTCTACTGGATCCGGGGCATGCTGCCCCGATGTACCGCCGCAGGGATGCGGCGCCTCCAACTGGACGCGGGGCGTCCCTGCCCCGGTCTTCGGCCTGCAGATCCTCCCTCAGCCCTGAATCCGGGCCGAATCCAGTTCCCGTTCCCGAATCCGGCGCAGCAGGTCGGCTTTGAAATCCGCAAAGGACAGGGTGTGTTGATCCTCAGACCCATAACGGCGGACCGTGACTTCCTGATTCTCCACCTCTTTCTCGCCGATCACCACCACATGCGGGATTTTGGCTTTGATCGCGTTGCGGATTTTTTTGCCCATGGAATCCTGGGCCGTGTTGAGTTCCGCCCGGACCAGATCATTCCGGAGGGTATCCACCATCGCTTTCGCGGCGGCATCATATTCATCGTTCACGGTGATAAACTGCACCTGCACCGGCGACAGCCAGGTCGGAAAGGCACCGGCAAAGTGTTCGATCAGAAATGCCACAAAGCGTTCGTGGGTTCCGGCCGGAGCCCGGTGGATCACATACGGATACTGCTCCTGATTGTGGGAGTCGGTGTAGGTAATCCCCATCCGCTGCGGTACCGCAAAATCCAGCTGATTGGTGGAGGCGGTCTCCTCGCGTCCGGTGACGGTACGGAACTGAAAATCGATTTTGGGTCCGTAAAAAGCCGCCTCTCCTTTCACTTCGGTAAAAGGAAGTCCGGATTTCTCCATGGCGGAGCGCACAAGTTTCTGCGTGCGTTCCCAGGCCTCGGGATTGTCCACGTACTTCTGTTTGCCTTTCGGATCTTCCGGATCCCAGGTGGACAGACGCATAAAATAATCCGTGATTCCCAGCGTTTTATACAGGGTTTCATGCATGCGCATCACGGCCAGAAATTCTTCTTCGATCTGATCCTCGGTGCAATAGATGTGCGCGTCATTCATGCACATCCCCCGGACCCGGAGCAGTCCCGACAAGGATCCGGAGTCTTCATAGCGGTGACACATCCCGTACTCCGCCAGCCGGATCGGCAAATCGCGGTAACTGTGTTTCTCCGCCCCGAAAATCAGATGATGGTGCGGACAGTTCATCGGCTTGATGACATATTCCTCCACCACTTCTCCCCCCTCGCGGGTGGTTTCACGGAATTCCATAAAGGGAAACATCGAGTCTTTGTAATAAGGCAGGTGACCGGTGGTGTGATAAAGACTGGTTTTTGCCAGGACCGGGGTGGCCACCCGCTTGTAGCCGGCGCGGAACTCAAGCTCCTCCATGTAACGCTCCAGCTGATTCCGCACCACGGTTCCATTGGGCATCCACAGCGGGAGGCCTTTGCCGACCTTTTCATCGATGCGGAACAGAGACAGTTCTTTGCCCAGTTTTTTATGATCCCGTTTCAGCGCCTCTTCATGTGCCTGGAGAGCGGCTTTCAATTCCTCTTTGGAAGGATAGGCCCAGGCATAAATCCGGGTCATCATCACATTCCGACTGTCTCCGCGCCAGTAGGCGCCGGCCAGAGAGCGGATTTTAAATCCGTCGGCCGGAATCGCTTTGGTCGAAGGCACATGCGGACCCTCACACATGTCCAGAAAAGGACCATTCCGGTAGAAACGCAGCGTTTCAATC
>JBMTJR010000143.1:0-6209 GCA_049438565.1 Kiritimatiellia bacterium | reverse complement strand
GTTTGTAATCCTTGCGGCTGCCCATGCGCATGGTGCGGGCGGCTTCCTGACCGGTTTTGACCGATTTGTAGAGTTCTTTGAAGACGGGAAGGGTGGCTTTCTTGAATTTGGGCCGCCAGTCAAGGGCACCGCGCTGCGCGGTGACCGAACAGTTGGCGTACATCCAGTCCATGCCGTTTTCGTCGACCAGACGGATCAGCGACTGGGTCAGCTCCTCCACGGTTTCGTTAAAGGCTTCGGAGGGGCTGTGACCGTTCTTACGGAGAACTTCATACTGCGCCTCCATCACGCCGCAGAGGGCGCCCATGAGAATGCCGCGCTCGCCGGTGAGGTCGGAGGTGACTTCTTTTTCGAAGGTGGTGGGAAACAGGAATCCGGACCCGACCCCGATGCCCAGGGCTTTGCAGCGGTCCTCCGCTTTGCCGGAGGCGTCCTGCGCCACCGCAAATGAGCTGTTGATGCCGGCTCCGCTGAGGAAATTCCGGCGCACGTTCAGGCCGGAGCCTTTCGGAGCCACCAGCAGCACGTCGACGTCCGCCGGGGGACTGATTTTGGTGATGTCATTGTACACCAGACCGAATCCGTGGGAGAACACCAGGGCTTTGCCGGCACTGAGGTGTTTTTTCACGGTGGGCCAAAGTTGTTTCTGACCGGCATCGGACACGAGGAAAAGAATAATGGTGCCTTTGTCCAGGGCATCCTCAATGTCGAACAGATCCACGCCAAGTTTCCAGCCGTCTTTTTTGGCCCGGTCTTTGGTGCGGGCACCAATGATAACATTGAAGCCGTTGTCTTTGAGGTTCAGGGCCTGCGCGGGAGCCTGGACGCCGTAGCCGATCACTGCGATGGTTTCATTTTTCAGCACTTTGCGGGCTTTTGCCAGGGAAAATTCTTTACGTGTGACGACTTCTTCTTCGACGCCGCCAAAATTGATAATGGCCATAGAGGTACTCCAGAATTGGTTTAAAAGAGAGGCGTCTCTATATGGTGTGCAGGGGGAGGGGTCAATCATGAATAGCTGACTAATGACCAATGACTATTTGACTCTTCCCACAATTCCGCTAACAAGTTTCCCATGAAAAAAGCGATTTATCCCGGAACCTTTGATCCGATCACCCGGGGGCACATCGATATGGTGCAGCGGGCGGTGAAAGCCTGTGAACATTTGGTGGTGGGGGTGGCGCGCAGCACACCCAAAAACGTCTGGTTCTCGATTGAGGAACGGACGGAGCTGGTCCGGGATGCCCTGAAACATTTGGAAAATGTGGAGGTCAAAGTGTTTGAAGGTTTGCTGGTGGACTTTGCCCACCGGGAGCAGGCCGGTTTTATCATCCGCGGGGTCCGGGCGTTTTCTGATTTTGAATACGAGCTGCAGATGGCTTTGATCAACCGCAAACTGGCACCCGAAATTGAAACCATGTTTCTCATGCCGGCCGAGGAATACAGCTATATCAGCTCCAGCCGGGTTCGGGAAATCGCGGCCCTGGGCGGGGATATCGGCCGTTATGTAACCCCGGCCACGCTGCAGGCCCTGAAAAATAAACTTCTGTCCCGGCATGAAACCAAAGACACGCCCCGGCGCTCCGCTGCTGGGGGCTGACCCGGATCTGCCGGATTCCACAACCCTGCCTTTGGAAAATCATCATCATGAGTACAGCTCTCCTTCTTTCGATTGAAGCCCTCGAAAAGGGGCCGGTCCGTCTCTCCGGCGTGTTGCCGGGAAGTTTTCTGGAGCTGGAGAACGAGCTTTCTATTCGCAATGTGGGTGAACTCCGCTATGAATTGCTGGCGGAGTTGAAAGGAAACGAGGTGCTGGTGACCGGGGAGGTGGAGGCTCCGATGGATCTGGAGTGCGTAAGAAGTGGTGCTTTTTTCTCGACATTGGTCAAAGATTCAGCTTTTTTGCGCGACTATTCGACGGAGGACTCGGCTGACAGTCTGAATCTTTCCGAAGATGTCCGAGAAGCAGTGGTTCTTCAGATTCCGGCTTATCCAGTCAGTCCTGAGGCACAAGCGGCAGATTTCGAACTCCCGAAGCTGCCTTCTGAACTTACGGAAGAACCGAATGACACGGAAAAATCCCCGTGGAATGATTTAGATCAGTTAAATTTATAGAAATCCCAACAAAATGAGGTGTTCCCATGGCAGCCCCCAAACGTAGATCTTCCAAAATGAAAAAGAGACTGCGCCGCAGTTCTCACATCCGTCCTTTGCCGACCGTCAATGTCTGCACCGAATGCGGCGAGCCGTCCCAACCGCACCGGGTTTGTCGCTCCTGCGGTCAGTATGCCGGCCGTCAGGTCCTTACGCTTTCTTTGGACGACTAAGCCGAACCAAAGATTCTGATGAATCAGAATTTTGACTGGGTCTGATGCGTATCGCAGTGGATGCCATGGGAGGAGACTTTGCTCCCCAGGAAATTATTCCCGGGTGTGTAAAGGCTGTGCGCAGCTATCCTTCTGTGGACAAAGTGATTCTGGTGGGGGATGAGTCCACGATCCGTACGCAACTTCAAGCGGCGGATGCACTCAATGAACCCCGGCTGGAGATTTTCCATGCCTCCCAGAACATTGAGATGGGCGAACCGCCGGCCATGGCTCTGCGGCGGAAGAAAGACTCCTCCATCACCCGCGCGATTGAACTGGTGAAACACGGGGAGGCGGATGCGGTGTTTTCTGCGGGAAGCACGGGAGCCATGGTGGCGGCCTCCACCCTGAAACTCCGGACGCTCAAAGGCGTGGACCGTCCCACCATTGCCACCGTTCTGCCCACCCAGAAACATCCGGTGGTGCTGCTGGATGCCGGAGCCAATCCGGAATGCACGCAGAAAATGCTGCTGCAGTTTGCGGTCATGGGCGATGTCTATGCCCGGGAGATTCTCGGGATTGTCAGTCCCCGGGTCGGTCTGCTGAGTATTGGCGGGGAGGAGGCCAAGGGAAATGAACTGACCAAACAGACCTTCAAGGTACTGCAGGCCTCACATTTGAATTTTGTGGGAAACATTGAAAGTCAGGACGTGTTTGCCGGGGATGTGGATGTGGTGGTCTGTGACGGATTTACGGGCAATGTGGTGTTGAAAACCGGGGAGGCGGTGGCGAAAGCCATGAAAAGCTGGCTCAAAGACGAGTTTACCGCTTCCTTGCCCCGCAAACTGGGCGCATTGCTGCTGAAGCCTGCGTTTAAAGCTATTTCAGAAAAAACCAATTCAGAGACACAGGGGGGCGCACCCCTGCTGGGAGTAAATGGAATCGTGTACATTGGGCATGGCTCTTCCTCCCGCCATGCGGTATGCAATGCCATTCGGGTGGTGCGCGACTCCATCCAGCACGACATCAACCATCACATCATTGACGATTTGGCCCGCTTGAGCAAGGCCCGAGACATTTTATAGAGGACATTATGCCAATTCAACTTCTGGGAACCGGATCCTACACTCCCGACAACGTTCTGACCAACCAGGATCTGGAAAAGATGGTCGATACCAATGACGAGTGGATCACAAGCCGGACCGGAATTCGGGAGCGACGGATTGCCCATGCGGATCAGGCGACCTCCGATTTGGCACTGATTGCGGCCCGGCGGGCCCTGGAGGCCGCAGAAATGGAGGCTTCCGAACTGGATGTGATCCTGATTGCCACCTGCTCCCCGGACATGGCCTTTCCCAGCACCGCCACGCTGGTTCAGCATCAGCTGGGTGCCACCCAGGCTTTTGCCATGGATCTGAGTGCGGCCTGTTCCGGTTTCATTTTCGGGCTGGAGACCGCCCGCAATCTTCTGGAATCCGGACGCTACCGGACGGCTCTGGTCATCGGCGCGGAAAAAATGTCCTCCCTGATTGACTGGCAGGACCGCAGCACCTGTATTCTGTTCGGCGACGGGGCCGGCGCAGCGGTGTTGCGCAATGAAGAGAATTCCCAGGGCGGGATCGGACCATGTATCCTGGGATCCAACGGATCTTTGAGTGAACTGCTGCAGGTTCCGGCGGGCGGGAGCCGCAGACCGGTTACTCCGCAGGTGCTCGAGGAAAGGAGCAACACTATTTCCATGGCGGGACAGGAGGTCTTCAAACATGCGGTTCTGAACATGACCGACACCGCCAAACGGCTGCTTCAACAGGCGGAATGGGAGCCTTCGGAATTGGCCCTGGTGATTCCGCATCAGGCGAATCAGCGGATTCTCGAGGCGATCCGGACCCGGGTGGGCGTCGAAAAAGACAATGTATTCGTGAATGTAGACAAATATGGCAACACCTCCGCGGCTTCGATCGGCATTGCGCTGGATGAGGCGGTGAGACAGCATCGGCTGAATCCGGGTGACAAAGTAATGCTGCTGGCGTTCGGTGCCGGCTTTACCTGGGGGGGAATGTTGCTGGAATGGAGGACCTCAGTATGAAAAACATCGCTGTAATTTTTCCCGGACAGGGAGCACAGGCTGTGGGCATGGGCAAAGACCTGGTGGAAGCCCACCCGGAATCCCGTTCCTGGTTTGACCGGGCATCCGAAACCCTCGGTTTTGATCTGGCTCAGGTCTGTTTTGAGGGGCCGGCGGAGGAGTTGACCCGCTCGGACCGCGCCCAGCCGGCGATTTTTGTTCACTCTGTGGTGGCCTATGAACTTTTGCGTGCGCAGACCGGATTCACCCCGGCGGCAGCAGCCGGACTGAGTTCCGGAGAGTGGGCCGCGCTCTACGCGGCGGGAGTGGTGAGGTTTGAGGCCGCCCTCCGTATTCTGCGGGTGCGCGGAGAAGCTATGCAGGCCGCCTGCGAAGAGGTCAAAAGCGGCATGGTGAGTCTGATCGGGCTTGATGACGACAAAATTGCTGAAATCTGCGCGCAGACCGGGGTGGAGGTTGCCAATTACAATTCACCGGGTCAGACCGTGGTCAGCGGTTCGGCCGAAGCCTGTGCCCAGGTTCCGGATCTGGCCAAATCGCTGGGCGCCCGCATGGCGATTCCTCTGCCGGTGGCCGGTGCATTCCACTCCAGCTTCATGACCCCTGCGGAAAAAGTTTTTGCGGAGTTTCTCTCCGGAATTGATTTCAAAGAGCCCGCTTTCCCGGTGTATTCGAATGTGACCGGCCTCGCGCATCCCGATCTGGAATCCATCCGCCGGGACATGCCCCGGCAGATCACCTGCTCCGTCCGCTGGGTGGAGAATGTGCAGGCGATGGTCGCCGATGGCGTGGAGAAGGCGGTGGAATGCGGGCCGGGCAAGGTCCTGACCGGATTGCTGAAACGGATTGACAAGTCGATTGCTTCTTCTAATGTGAGTGACCTTGCTTCTTTACAGGCAAGCGTGGATTTTCTCCAGTAATTGAAAACAAATCAGGATTTTTTTATGGCATTGTTAGAAGGAAAAGTTGCAATCGTTACCGGTGCTGCGCGGGGCATTGGACAGGAAATCGCTCTGAAGCTCGCTTCTGAAGGGGCGGATTTGGCGCTTTGCGATGTAAAAACCGAGTGGCTGGATGAGACCAAAGCCAAAGTGGAGGCACTGGGCCGCCGGGCGGAGGTTTATGCCGTGGATGTCAGCAACGGCGAGCAGGTCACCGAAGGGGTGAATCAGGTGGCCAAGGACTTCGGAAAAATCGATATCGTGGTCAACAACGCCGGGATTACCCGTGACGGTCTGCTCATGCGCATGAGCGAAGAGGACTGGGACCTGGTGATGAATATCAATCTGAAAGGCACCTTTCTGATGACCAAAGCGGCTTCCCGTCATATGATGAAAGCCCGGAGCGGCGTTTTTGTGAATATTGCCTCCGTGATTGGTCTGATGGGCAATCCGGGTCAGGCTAATTATGGAGCCTCCAAGGCCGGGGTCAGCAATCTCACCAAAACCACGGCCAAGGAATTGGCCGCCCGCGGGATTCGCGCCAACGCGATCGCCCCCGGATTCATCAAAACCAAAATGACGGATGCGCTGACCGAAGAGGTACGCAATGCCATGCTGGCCGCGATTCCGCTTAAAGATTTCGGGACGCCGGAGGATGTGGCCAATGTGGTCCTGTTCCTGGCCAGCGATCTCTCCCGGTACGTCACCGGACAAACACTTTCTGTATGCGGGGGAATGGTCACTTCCTGACCCCTTTTTAAATAAAAAGTAATGTAGCCGAAACCTTCCAATTGGAGAAAAATATCATGGCTGTTGAAGATAAAGTAAAAGACATCATCGTTGAACAACTCGGTGTGAGTGCCGATCAGGTCAAAC
>JBMTJR010000142.1:0-6241 GCA_049438565.1 Kiritimatiellia bacterium | reverse complement strand
GGGTCAGCGCGTTTTCGGGGATTCCCAACTCCGCCGCCAGTTCCGCCCCGCGCGTCCGCAGGGTGGCCAAATCATAACCAGGATAGTGCTGGTCGCCGTGGAGGAGTTTTCCGTTGACCAGACGGACCGGCCCGCGCCAATGGACGGTTTCGATGCTGAAAACCTGATCCGGTCCCACCAGCACATGGTCCAGTTTCTTTTCACCCAGCGGCACCCCGTGAAAGACCTGCCACTGGTCCGGCAGGGCATCCAGAACCCGCGCCACCTGTTCTTCCCCCCGGGCGCCCTCCTCATGCCGGAGAAAAATCAGCAGCGCCCGTTTCCAGGTGATAAAGAGCCCCAGTGCAATCAGAAACAGCAGCAAAGCTGCCTGCCGCCTCTGCAGGAACTCCGGCCACAGCACGGCACCCAGCACAAACCCTGCGGCAAAAACCATGCTGACCAAGGGGCTGAGCGCGGCTGAAAATCCCCGGTTCCGGGCATCAAGTCCGGGGATTCCTCTGCGCGGCGGAGGTTGGACAGGGGGAGCAACATGGTCCGGATGAAAATTCATGTTTCGAGTATATCGCAGCAGCCCGAACTTGTAAACGATTCTTCCTCCCGCTATGCTGAGCCTTTATGCAAAGCCGTCAGACAACCGAACACCTGCTCTCCAGCATGCTGGCCGTCAGCGCGGATGCCCTCGCGGTTTTCGGGGGGCTCTGGATGGCGGTGTGGCTGCGTTTCGACAGTGGATGGTTCTGGGTAAATCCGGAGAAAGGGATTCCGGAGTCCGGCGATCTGCTCCGCCTCATCCTGCTGGCTGTCGGAGTGTTTCTGCTGGTGTTTCAGAATCTGAAACTTTTCCATCGACCGCACCAGGGACGCTTTGAAGACACCATTCCCCGAATTCTCCGGGCGATTTTTATCAGTTTTGTGGTTTATTTTGCCATCGAAGCGGCTCTGCGGCTCGATCCCGCCTTCAGCCGGAAAGCGCTGGCCATGGGACTCGGGACCGTCACGTTTCTGGTCCTTCTCGAACGGTATATTCTGTACCGGATCGAACTGCACAAAGCCCGGCATTCCCCCATCGAAAACCGGGTGATTCTGGTTGGCAGCGACCCGAATATTCACCGACTGGCCGAAGCGATTGAAAGCGACAAATTTCTCCGGTCCAAAGTTCTCGGATTTCTGCGCACCGAGACGGAGTGGCCCGAAGACCTTCCGGAGGAGAAACGTCTGGGGGAGGCCTCCCAGGTGCGGGAGAAGATTCTGGAGTTGCAGGCAAACCATGTGGTGCTCTCCGATGTGGGTATCGACCGGGACGCCCTGCTGGAACTGGTGGTATTCTGCGAGCAGCATTATATTTCCTTTCACCTGGTGCCGGATCTGTTCCGCATTCTCACCAGTGATCTCGAAGTGCGGCATCTGGCCGGCATCCCGATTATGGGGCTCGGACAGTGGCCGCTGGACCGGGTGGGGCCCCGCCTGTTGAAGCGGAGTTTTGACATCGGCTTCAGCATCTTCGCCCTGCTGCTGGTCAGTCCGGTGCTGCTCATCGCCGCGCTGGACGTGAAACTCAGTTACAGACGTCCGGTGTATTACAGCCAGATCCGTTGCGGAGAAAAGGGACAGACTTTTGAAATCAACAAACTGCGCACCATGCGGGAGGATGCCGAGGAGACCGGACCCGGCTGGACCACCGAGAATGATCCCCGCAGAACCCGGGTGGGCGAGTTTCTTCGCAAGTGGAACATTGATGAACTTCCTCAGTTTTGGAATGTGCTGCAGGGACACATGAGCGTGGTCGGTCCACGTCCGGAGCGTCCGCATTACGTGGAGCAGTTCAAGGATGAGATCAACCGATATATGCGCCGACACGTCACCAAACCCGGCATCACCGGCTGGGCCCAGGTACACGGACTGCGGGGGGACACCAGTATTCAGGAACGGATCCGCTATGACCTGTTTTATCTGGAGAACTGGTCTCCGGGTCTGGACCTGAAGATTATCCTCAAGACCCTTTCCTCAAACAAGAACGCTTACTGATTCACCCGCTCAGAGATCAAAGGGGAGCTCCATTTGTCCGGCCACCACAATTTTACGGCCGTCGGGCACGTCCGCCTCGGAGGTGTCATAAACCACAAACTTGACCTGGGGAAACTCGCGGTGCAGTTCCTGTTCGATAAAATCGACCACCGCCCGCACATTCCGCGGATCGTCGTCGGAAAATCCCACACTGATCGGTTTGTCCACCCCGCTGCGCCGCACGATACGGAAAACATGATGCATGAAATCCTTGATCGCGAACTGTTTTGCCTCCTCCTGAATGTCCACTCCGGGTTTTTCGCTCCCCATTCGGGCCCGGAAGTCCGGACTGGTGACGGCATGGTACTGATTGAGATCCAGATAGCGGTCCAGGACCTCTTCATCGGTGAGATACCCCTCCCCCGGTTCATACGCCGCGCGGTAGCCCCGTAAATTGGCCATCATCCGGGCACGCTGCGTATCCGTGAGCACATTCCGGATAAAATAGAGGACTCCTTTGCGGATGGTTTCCGATCGGTGTCCCCGGGCGGTGACAATGGCAAACAGTCGGCCCTCCTCCAGGGCTTTCCGGAACTGACGGAAACTCGGACCCGGTTTGGTCTCCCCGGCAATCACCGGCTGCAATGCCGCCCGGGTGTCCCGCAGAAATGCGCTTTCCTCCTCCGGCGTGAAATCCCGGAACTCCCGGAACGCCAGTTCCCAGTCTCCTTCCGGGGGACGGTAATTCTCAAAATCATTCCGCACCAGGGCATAAAAGGAGGTGCTGACCGCGATCGGCTCCCAGGTTCCGTCCCTGGTTTTTTTCTCCAAGTGAATCCGGGTGGGCATGTGCAGGATATTGTTGTCCCAGTCAAAAATATAATATTTGAAAGGAAGCTTGGCCACTTCCAGATTCACTTCCGGATCTTTCCATCCGGATTCAGAAGGTGTGTTTTGAGACTCCATGACTTTAAAGTACACAGCGTCCCTGAATCCGCCAGTCCGGAATACAGGGGAAATTCATCCCTGTCTCTCCCTCAGAACCACAGATTGCATTTATTGCAACAGGTGAAATATTACTCTCATCAGCGGTAGAGCATATATTTCCGCCGAAAGGCTGCCGCAGAGATCCCGGTGTGTTTTTTAAAAGTTCGGCAGAAATTTTCCGTGGTGCTGAACCCCGAATCCACCGCGATGGCCTTTACAGGATCAGTTGTGGTGACCAAACGGTGTCGCGCGGCGGAAAGGCGGTATTGCAGCAGCATCTGATGCGGGGTTTTCCCGGTCGCCGCTTTGAAATCTGCATGGAGATGCGAGGCGCTGAGCCCCACTTCCGCGGCCAGAGAGGCCACGGAATGGGGATAGTCAGGACGCTGCGACATTTTTTCGATCACCGCAGCAATGCGCGGTGGAACGCGTTGACGCCGTTGCGGGACCTTATCCAGCGCGTTGCGGAAAACAAACTGCGCCCAAATCAAGGAGCCCAGCACGGACAGCTCAATCCCTTCGTGATAAAACAAATAGAGCATTTCCCGCGAGAAACGTTCGACCTCCTCTTCATCCGGCCAGAGAAACGCACGGGGGAAATCCGGGGCATCGTCTGGAAGTCTGAACACTGCGGTCAAGCACTCGTAGTGTTCCTGCTCCGGGGAGAGAAAAATCGTTTGTTGACCGGGCCGGTGAAAACAAATCCACCCGGGTCCCATCCACTCTTTCCGCTCCGGATGCTCCACTCGTCCACGGGTCACCAATTCAAACCGGCACTCTCCCGGCTTGGTGGTCGCAGGTTCAAACGCACCGCCCGGTGGACTGATAAAATAGCCTAGGTGGAAAATCTCCGGGGTTATTTTTTCACCATTCTTCATAGTTTTCATCAATTGCGTTTTCTTTACGTCTCATATTAAAAGGTGATATCAACATAAAGTTCATCGTTTTTATCAATATAACCCAAGGAGCCCCATGACCCCCGAAATCACCGTCCAGTTGTACAGCGTACGCGAAAACGCCGCCAAAGATTATGAAGCCACCATACGTTCGATTGCGGAAATGGGGTTTGGATGTGTGGAACCCGCCGGATATCCCGGTGCCTCTCCGGAGGCGGCAGCCAGACTGTTTAAAGAACTGGGACTCCGGGCACCCTCCGCGCACATAGGCCTTCCAATCGGCGATGCAAAAAATGAAATCCTGGATCAGGCGCAACTGATGGGACACGAAGCGCTGATCACGGGTTGCCCTCCCCGCTTCAAGGAACATTTTGTCTCCCTCGATGAAGTGCGGAAATTGGCGGATCTCTATACGGAGGCCGCTGCCAACGCCGCCGAGGCGGGCATTCAGGTGGGATACCACAACCATGACTGGGACCTTTGCGAGATCGACGGTGTCCGGGCCTATAAAATCTTTTTGGAAAACACGCCCGAATCCGTACTGTGGGAGGCGGATCTCTTCTGGGTCGCCCGCGCAGGTCTTGATCCCGCGGCGTTCGTTCAGGAAATCGGTCCGCGCGGAAAATTCCTCCACTTCAAAGACGGACGGGTGAAACAGGAGGCCGCCTTCGTGGAAAAAGAAACCGAGGACGGCAAAATCATGGTGAGTGACAGCATTCCCTTTCTGCCGGCCGGAACGGGGCAGGTGAACCTGAAAGCCGCTGCGGAAGTGGCCGTGCACACCCGCTATGGGGCCGTGGAACTCGACAGTTACGAGGGAGATATGATGCAGGCAGTCAAACAGAGTTATCAATACCTCACACAGTCCGGTATCGCAAAAGGCAAAATCTAATCAGAGGGAATTCAAAATGAGCAGAAAGAAACAAATCGGAATCGGTATTATTGGCTGCGGAAACATCTCCAATGCCTACTTCAACGGAGCAAAGCGCTTTGAGGTTCTCAACACCATTGCCTGCGCGGACATCCATCACGAGGCCGCTGTGGCCAAAGCGGAGGAGCATGGATGCGTGGCCCAGTCGGTGGAGGAACTGCTGGCAAATCCCAAAGTGGATCTGGTGATCAACCTCACCGTGCCTGCGGTGCATGCGGAAGTGAGTCTGCAGGCGCTGAAAGCCGGGAAACACGTTCACTGCGAAAAACCGCTGGCCGTGAATCTGAAAGATGCGAAAAAAGTTCTGGATCTGGCGGCGGAAAAGGGACTGCGGGTAGGCTGCGCGCCGGATACTTTTCTCGGCGCGGGACTGCAGACCTGCCGGAAACTGGTGGACGACGGCTGGATCGGCAAAGTGGTCGGCGGCAGCGCGTTTATGATGTCCAGAGGACCGGAATCCTGGCATCCGAATCCGAAATTTTTCTACGAAACCGGAGCGGGCCCCATGTTTGATATGGGACCCTACTACATCACGGCTCTGGTTCACCTGCTCGGACCGGTCAAACGGGTGGCCGCCATAACCTCCAAAGCCTTTGATGTGCGGAACGCGACCTGCAAAGAGCAGTTCGGTCTTCAACTGCCGGTGGAGGTTCCCACCCATTACGCAGGTGCACTGGAGTTCCATTCCGGCGCCACCATCACCATGACCATCTCATTTGATGTGTACAAACATACGCACAGTCCCATCGAACTTTACGGAACGGAAGGATCCATCGGCGTGCCGGACCCCAACACCTTCGGCGGACCGGTGACCCTGTGGACTCCCGGCACCCAGGAATGGAAAGAACAGGGATTCAGCCATCGCTACAAAGAAAACTTCCGCAGTATCGGCGCGGCGGACATGGCCATGAGCATTCTCAGCAACGGGAAACATCCGCACAAATCAAGCGGAGAACTGGCCTACCATGCCCTGGAGATCATGCACGCGTTTGAACTGTCCTCCTCCACCGGCAAACACACCCTAATCCGCTCCAAACCGGAACAGCCCGCACCGTTGCCTCTGGGACTGATCGAAGGCCGGTTGTAAACCGGGGCCACTCAGCCGGACAGATCTGACCGCACCCTTTCCAGCTCGGAAAGGAAGCGGTCCATCTGTTCTTCGGTTCCAATGGTGATGCGAAGAAAATCTCCGGTCAGCTTTCCGGGGAAATAACGGACATACACCTGACGCTCACGCAGGGCCTCAAACAGGTCCTGCGCACTTTCCCCCTCCGGAACTTTGGCAAACAGAAAATTGGTCTGGGAGGGCAGCACCTGAAATCCCTCCTGCGCCAGAGCGCGGGTCACCCGGCTGCGGGTTCCCCGGATGGCCGTGACATTCTGCAGCATCCAGGACTGATCCTGAAT
Source organism: Kiritimatiellia bacterium (assembly GCA_049438565.1). Lineage (GTDB taxonomy): Bacteria > Verrucomicrobiota > Kiritimatiellia > SS1-B-03-39 > UBA6053 > UBA6053. Next base: position 13 of record JBMTJR010000142.1, on the reverse strand, counting down.
TGCCGCCAGCCCA
>JBMTJR010000141.1:0-6261 GCA_049438565.1 Kiritimatiellia bacterium | reverse complement strand
ATCCCGGATCTGCAGACCGTTTTCGCCGGGCAGCACCATCCCCGCCTGCTGAATCAGGATCGCACTCATGCCTCCACCTCCTGCGGAATCTGCAGCCGCTTCTGTTCTTCAGGGGTCAGGTGATAAAGAACCGCCATCCGGGTGGCAATCCCGTTCTCCACCTGCTGATTGATCAGCGTCCGTTCATAGGTCATCACATCATCCACCAGCTCCACGCCCCGGTTCACCGGACCCGGATGCATAATCCAGGTCCCCCGCTCCCGCAGAATCCGGAAACGCTCGGTGGTGACCCCGTAGCAGTTGTGATATTCCCGCATGCTGGGGAAAAAGTTGGCTTTCTGGCGCTCCAGCTGCAGGCGCAGCAGATAGAGCACGTGCGGATGAAACTCCAGCACCTCTTCAAAGGTGCTGAGAATAGTCACATACTTGGGAATGGTCTGCGGCACCAGAGTGGCCGGTCCGAAAGTGGCCACCTCCACCCCCAGCAAATGCATCACTTCAAAGACCGAGCGGGCCACCCGTGAATGCAGAATGTCTCCGGCCACCACGATCCGTTTTCCCTCCATCTGCGGATATACCTCGCGGAAGGTGAACGCATCCAGCAGCGCCTGGGTGGGATGGGCATGGTGTCCGTCGCCGGCATTGATCACCGCCGCATGGGTGTGGCGGGCAATGTATTCCGGAACCCCGCTGACCGAATGGCGGACAATCATGTAATCCACCTGCATGGCCTGCAGGGTGTCGATGGTGTCCAGAATCGATTCGCCTTTGACCACACTGGAGGTGGACACCGCAAAGTTGGTCACATCGGCCGACAGCCGTTTGGCCGCAATTTCAAAACTGGTCCGGGTGCGGGTGGAAGGCTCGTAAAAAAGATTCAGTACGGTTTTTCCGCGCAGGGTCGGCACTTTTTTCACCGAACGGGTGAACAGTTCCTTGAACGGCTGGGCGGAGTCGAGGATCTGCAGTACCTCCTCCCGGGAAAGATCGCCGATGCTCAGCAGATCTTTGCGGACAAAAGGATTGGTTTGCACACTCATGAAGCCTCCGGCGTATAATGGATCACCCGGTCTTCCCGGTCGGTTTCCTGAAAATGCACCCGCAAATAATCCTCCGCCCCGGTTTCCACTTTCACGCCGGTGTAATCCGCGGCAATCGGGAGTTCGCGGCGCCCGCGGTCCGCCAGCACCACCAGCTCTATGCAGGAGGGACGTCCGTAATCCAGCAGCACATTCATGGCCGCCCGGATGGTGCGCCCGGTATAGAGCACATCGTCACAAAGCACAATGTGGGCGCCCTCCACCTCAAAAGGAATTTCCGAACTTTCAATCTGCGGGAGCGCGGACAGGTTGCTCAGATCATCACGGTACAGGGAAATATCCAGGGTGCCCTGTTCAAAAGGGGTGCCGCGCGCTGAAAGCGCCTCCGCCAGCCGGTCTGCCAGGATCACCCCCCGGGTCTGAATTCCCACCAGCGCAATTTTTTTCTGTCCCGCCGCCAGAAAAATCTCCCCCGCCAGCCGCTCGATCACGGCTTTGACCTCCTCCGGACTCAACACGCTGGTTTCATTCATGCATTCCCTGCATAGCGGGTGAAATCAGAATTGCAATTCGATTTGGGTCCGGGGATTTTTAATGCGCCTCCAGCCAGTTAAGACCGCGACCCATTTCCACCTCCACCGGGATGGAAAGAGGCAGGGCGTTTTCCATGGCGGACTGAATCCGGGGAAGCAATGAATCAGCTTCCTCCCGGTGGAGATCAAAAACAAGTTCATCATGGACCTGCAGCAGCAGGCGGGTCCGGAATCCGCCTTCGTCGAGAAGCCGGTCGATGGAGATCATGGCTTTTTTGATCATATCCGCAGCCGAACCCTGGATGGGGGAATTGATGGCGGTGCGCTCCGCGGCCTGACGCAGGGTCTGATTTTTCGAATCGATATCCCGGATTTTCCGGCGCCGGCCGGCCATGGTTTCCACATAACCCCGAGCCCGGCAGTCCTCGACAATCCGGTCCATAAACCTTTTCACTCCGGGATATTTGGCAAAATAGGCCTTGATGATGTCCGAAGCCTCCTCCCGGGGGATGGCCAGACGCTGGGAGAGTCCGAATGCGCTGATTCCATAGATAATCCCGAAATTCACCATTTTCGCTTTCCGCCGCATATCCCCGGTCACCTCCTCCAGAGGCACCCCGTACACCCCGGCCGCCGTGGCGGCATGAATATCCTGTCCCCGGCGGAAGGCTTCGCACATCCCTTCGTCCCCGCTCAGATGCGCCATCAGGCGCAGTTCAATCTGCGAATAATCCGCCGCCAGCAGTTCAAAATCCCCGCCCCGGGCCACAAAGGCCCGCCGAATCTCTTTTCCCCGCTCGGTGCGGATCGGAATATTCTGCAGGTTGGGATGGTTGGAGGAAAGCCGTCCAGTGGCCGCGCCGGTCTGAAGATACTGAGTATGCACCCGCCCGGTAGCAGGATGCACTTCACGGGGCAAGGCGTCCACATAGGTGGATTTGAGTTTCCCCAGCTCCCGGAATTCCAGAATCGCGTCGATGATCGGGTGCGATCCGGCATAACCCTGCAGGGTCTGTTCATTGGTGCTGTACTGACCGGTTTTGGTTTTTTTGGGTTTGTCTGAAAGGTTCATTTTTTCAAACAGCACCACCCCCAACTGCTTCGGACTGTTCATGTTGAAACGTTCCCCGGCGAGTTCAAAAATCTGCTGTTCCAGCTCCTCCAGTCTTGCGGCCAGCTGCGTGGAGATTTCCTGCAGGGAATCCGTATCGAGGCGGATTCCCTCCTGCTCCATGCGCATAAGCACCGGCAGCAGGGGCATCTCCAGTTCTTCAAACACGGACTGCTGACCGCTTTTTTTCAGCATCGGCATGATCTTTTCGTAGAGCTGGAGGGTAACATCCGCATCCTCCACCGCGTAGTCCGACACCGCTTCGGGGGGAAGATCCCGCATGGATTTCTGGTCTTTTCCTTTCGGTCCAATCAGATCGGTGATGGGAATGGGCTGATACTGCAGCAGCGAGGCGGCCAGCCGGTCCATTCCGTGACGCTGCTCCGGGTCCACCAGACTGTGGGCGATCATGGTGTCGGCGAAAGGTCCCGCCACCCGGATTCCGCGCGCCGAAAGCACGCCGAGATCAAATTTGAGGTTATGGCCGATCTTGAGCAGTCCTTCTTTCTCAAAAAATGGTTTGAAAAGCTCCAGCCGCTCCGCCTGACCGGAGGCATCAAAGGGCACATACGCGCCCTGCCCTTTGCGCAGACTGAACGCAATGCCCACCAGCGAGGCCTCCCGCACATCCAGCCGGTCCGTCTCCAGATCAAAACAGACCCGCCCGGCCCCGCAAAGCGTTTGGACCCAGTCCGCCAATTCCTCTTCGGAATCGATCAACCGGTATTCGTGGGGCATGTCCGCGAGGGTTTTCAGCTGACCGCCCAGCGAGAATCCGGTCTCTGCCGCCGCAAAAAGATCCCCCTGCACCGCTCCGCCGCCGGACGGGGTGACGGGCGCTGGAATTTCCCCGAAGAGCCGTTTGCCAATGCCCGCAAACTCCATGTCCTGCAGGAATGCTTTCAGGGCCTCGTCATCCCGTTCGCTGCGGGTGAGGTCGTCCGGCTCCAGATCCAGCGGCACCGCGCAGTTAATCTCCACCAAGCGACGGCTGAGACGGGCCATGTCGGCGTTTTCTTTCAGCTTCTCCGACATTTTTCCTTTCACCTGATCCGCGTGGGCCAGCAGATTTTCCACGGATCCAAATTCTCCGATCAGTTTTTTCGCAGTTTTGGGACCAATGCCCGGAACTCCCGGAATATTGTCGGAACTGTCGCCCATCAACCCCAGCACGTCGATCACCTGCTCTGTGCGATCGATTTCCCACTGTGCACAGATTTCCGGAATGCCCAGAATTTCAACCTCTCCCCCTTTGCGGCCGGGTTTGTACATTTTGGTGTGCGCATCCACCAGCTGGGCGTAGTCCTTGTCCGGCGTCACCATGTAAATTTCGTCGTAGCCCTGGGCTTCGGCCCGGCGGGCGAGCGTGCCGATGATGTCATCCGCCTCGTATCCGTCTTTTTCAATCATGGGGATGCGCATGGCTTTCAACAGCCGCTTCACCTCCGGGATGGCCAGCGCGAGGTCCTCCGGCATCGCCTCGCGCTGCGCTTTGTATTCGGGAAAGATTTCATGCCGGTGGGTGGGGGCTTTGGTGTCGAACGCCACCGCGATATGGGAGGGATTGCGGGATTCCAGCAGCTCCAGCAGGGTGTTGGTGAAGCCGAAGACGGCGGAATGATTTCGACCCTTGGAGTCGACGATCGGACGGGTCATGAATGCAAAGTGAGCACGGTAGACCAGGGCCATCCCGTCGAGAAGAAAAAGTACTTTAGCCATCCGCGCACTGAATCAGGATTTTAAGCCGCACGAAAGCCTGAATCTTCCCGAACTGTGTTTCCGGACGGTTCTCCCCAGCGGACTCTTGCTTTTTTCCTTTATTGGTTCAAGAGCGGTCCCATGCAGATGCCGCCTCAGGATCAGAGTTCTCCCCGCTTTCTGGAATGGGCTTATCAGAGCAGCAGTCCCCTGAAAACACTGTGGCGCTGGGCGGATTTTTCGCTGGGCAGGCTGTTCTGGATCCTGATCATTTTCACGGTCAAAAATGCAGCCACCTGGCTCATGCCGGTCACCATTTCTTTGTTGATCGACAAAGTGGTTCATCCGGACGCGGTGTCCCCGTCGAAGGTGGTCCTGATTTTGGGCGCATTGATCCTGGCTCTACTGGGGAACGTGCCATTTCACACCTATTACGTTTCCATGGTGAGCAAAATCACCCGCAAACTGGAACGCCGGCTGCGCCAGGCCCTGGTGATCCGCCTGCAACAGCTCTCCATCCCCTATCACGACAATACCGAATCGGGACGCCTGCAGGCCAAAGTGCTCCGGGATGTCGAGCAGGTCCAGGGCGTCTTCCAGCAGATGACCGATCTCGGACTGAGCACCGCCGTCTCGGTGCTGTTCACGCTGGGCATTATTCTCAGCCGGGAACCGCTGATGCTGGGGGTGTATCTGGTAATGGTTCCGGTGGTGCTGGGGCTGCGGCAGATTTTTCACCGGAAAATCCGCCGCGAAAACCGGGTCTTCCGGGAAAAAATTGAGGAAATGAATTCGCAGGTGACCCAGATGATCGAAATGATCCCGGTCAGCCGGGCCCACGGAATTGAGGAAAGCTCCACCGAGAAAGTGGATCATCAACTCGCAGAAGTGAGCGATCAGGGAAGACGCCTGGACAGAATCAACGGTATCTTTCAGTCCTCGGCCTGGGTGTCGTTTCAACTGGGCAATCTGAGTCTGCTGCTCATTTGTGTCTGGCTGGCATACCAAGGAACCCTCAGCGTCGGAGAGGTGATTCTTTTCGAACAGCTGTTCAAGCAGATTCTGATGTCCCTGAGCAACCTGTTGAATGTGTATCCGCAACTGGCCAAGGGGATCGAATCTGTCCGCTCCATCGGGGAGGTCCTGGAATGTCCGGATCTTGAACACAATCAGGGAAAAACAGAGGTGTCGGGTTTTTCTTCCGCTAGTCGTTTTGCCATTTGCCCGATGGTTTCATCGCACCACACTGAACTGCCTTTATATTTTTGTAGATGACTTGCGCGCTCTTTGGCTTCACGCCAGCGGGTGGAATTGTCCATTATTTTGACCCTATCTTCCTTGAATTTCTGTATACATATTTTGCTTTAAGGTTAAATTATGAAAACCTATTAATAGTCTCAGTTTGATGAATTAATCCAGAATGGTTGGATAATGCAAATAGGGAGGGTTATCTATGCGCGAAGATCTGGCTCAAATTGCCGAAACTTTACTTGATTACGCTGAAAACGGGGAAACTTTTCAGACGGACAAAATCACGACTGTTCCTTCTGGTGTCTATACAGATGCAGATTTGTGGCAAAAAGAAATGGATGCGGTTTTCAAAAAACTCCCTCTTGCACTAGCCGCAAGTGCTGAACTGCCCGAACCGGGGAATTATAAAGCAATGGAAGCTGTTGGGCTTCCAATTCTGATTACACGTGACAAAGACGGTCAAGTGCATGCGTTTTTGAATGTTTGTGCGCATCGTGGTGCCCCCGTTGCTGAAGAGGGGTGTGGGCATAAATCCCGCTTTACCTGTAAATGCCATGGTTGGACCTACACGAATGACGGTAAATTGATGGGTGTCGCCGAGTTTCCAATGCCCGTTGTCAATCGAATG
>JBMTJR010000140.1:0-6296 GCA_049438565.1 Kiritimatiellia bacterium | reverse complement strand
CCACCAGTCCGGAATCCGGTTTGCCGAAAGCGCCCAGCGGACAGCGCCGCAGCATGACATCCTCCAGATGGAGCGCCATCTCATTCTGGATGGCGTGGGTCACCAGAAATGCAGGCGTGCGGCCATCTCCCAGCAGCGCGGCGGAGGGTCCCTCCTTCCATACTTTGGGCCAGTCCGCGCCGTAATTTTCGGCCAGCAGCCGCACCGTTTCCAGCGTCCATTCCGATGGAACCGCAGAGCGGATTTCGGCCTCCAGAATCGACCGGCTCTCATAATCGCCTCCGGCCAGCAGAGTCTCTGCAGTCCGGCAGCGGGCGCTGCGGCCCAGTTTGCGGAATATCAAATCTGTCGCCTTTTCCGCCATGATGCGGCAGGCGGTGTATTTGATGCCGTCCATCGAAATCAGATTCTCCAGCTTCAAGTCGCCACTATGATCGCTGATCGCATAGCGGCGGGCCACGTGGTTTCCCTCACTCCGGTTTTCCGCATCTATAAGGCGCAGGCCGCCGAAAGCCACCTTGACATCCTCCCGCTTTAAATTGAAGCCGGGAAGTCCCTGATTGATTTCGGCCAGAAAAGCTTCGATATCCTGCTCCCGAATCCGCCAATCCTCTGGTTTCCCACGATATTCTTTGTCCTGGGTTCCCCAGAGCATATGCCCCTGCCAGGGAAGACTGAAATAATGGCGCCCTCCCCGCTGCAGTTTCGCATCCGGATCCACCTCCCCGCCCGGAATCGCCAATCCGTATTCCTCACAAATTCCCCGTCGGGTCAGCAGCTGTAACCCGGCATTTTTCACTACCTGCCGGTCTCCGGTTTTCCCGGTGACCAGATCCGGCAGCAGATCGCGCCAGGGACCGGTCATGGCCGCAAACTGAAGCGCCCGGATCTCAAATTCCGCTCCCGACTCCAGATCCTCCACCCGCAGGGTCTGGATTTTATTCCCCTGAATCTGAAATTGTTTTGCCCGCACCCGGTTCGCCAATACCGCCCCCTCTGACGCCGCCGTCAGGGCAAAAGAAAGGGTAAAACGGTCTGAATTGCGCATAACCGCATCATAAAACAGCGCGGCTCCAGTAACCTCCTTCATGGGCAGTCCGGGTGCTTTCCGCTTCAGATCCTCCGCAGAAAGCACTGTTCCCGCCGGCAGGTGCTGCGCCCGGTCCCGCAGACCCTGATTCCGTTTCCAGCTGATCAGATCGTTTGCCGTCATGGCCGCCCGGAGCGCCAGCTTTCCGGTCATCAGCCCCGGCGTGGTCGGCACCAGAAATCCCAACGGTGCCACCAGATGGGGCGCCATGCGCATCAGCGCATTCCGCTCGCGGATGGATTCGGTCATGCGTGAAAAATCAAGATGCTGGAGGTAGCGCAGTCCCCCATGCAGAATTTTCAACGATCCCGAAGACGTGGCAGCCCCGAAATCCCCCTGCTCCACCAGCGCCACCCTGAGTCCGCGCTGCACGGCATCCTGGGCGGTGGCCAGTCCATTGATCCCTCCACCCAGAATGCAGAGATCGAAAGGCTCATCCGCCAGGCGTTTGAGATCGCGTTGCATGGCCCGGCCTTATTTGGACTTGGGCTTTGAGGCTTTAGGATTCTTCACCGCTTTCAAGCCTGAGGCGGAAGTCGGGGCCGCGGCGGCTTTTTTGGCGTCGCGGCGACGGGTGTGCGTGGTCTGATAAATGGAGATCAGGTTGCTGGTGGTCCAGTACAGCAGCAGCCCGGCCGGCATGTTGTAGCAGATAAACAGAAACACGATGGGCATCATCATCATGATTTTTTTCTGCTGTTCATCCATATTGCTGGGGGTCAGCCGCTGCTGCAGCACCATGGTCACTCCCATGGTGAGCGGCAGAATATTCACCGGGAAACCGGCCACCGTGAACAAAGCCTCCTGTTCACTGAGGTCTTTCACCCAGAGGAACTCAGCAAAACGAAGCTCCACCGCCACCCGGAGCACGCCGTAGAGGGAGATAAACACCGGAATCTGGACCAGCATGGGCAGACAGCCGGCCATGGGATTCACTTTGTTCGCTTTATAAAAAGCCGACATCTCCGCATTGAGTTTTTGCGGATTGTTTTTGTATTTCTCTTTCAGCTCTTTCATCTGAGGCGAAAGTTCTGACATGCGTTTCATGTTCTCCGCCCCCTTCTGGGTCAGCGGCCAGAACAGCATCCGCACCACAAAGGTAAGCAGAATAATCGCGATTCCCCAGTTTCCGGTCAGCGCGTGAAGCTGATTAAGCCCGTACATCATCAGTTTGCCCAGTGGCACAATAAATTTGAACAGGCGGAAATCGATCAGTTCCTCCTGACGTCCGCCCAGAGCCCGGAGATTCTCCATGGAGATCGGACCCACATAATAACTGAAAGAGCGTTCCATACTTTGACCAGGACTCAGGGCAAAAGACCCCAGGGTCACCGAAGGCTGCGCGTATCCAATCGCTGCGGCCCCCTGCTCGCCCGCCCGGGCCCGCAGAGTGAGCGACTCCATCCCGGGTGCCGCTTCATTCTCCAGTGTCAGCACCTGGGTGAAAAACTTGTTCTTCACCCCCACCCATTCCACGGGCAGCGGAACCGTCTCTTCAAACACCTCCGTGGTTTTCCCCACGGCTTTACGGAGCCGCTTCACATAATGCTGGGTTCCGGTTTTCGGGGGATGACGGGCATCAATACTCACAAAAGGACCGAACTTCTGGGAAATTTCCTCCCGGGGAAACATCGGACCGAGAAAGAGCTGAACCTCCGGCACCGTCAGCGCCGCCTCTCCGGTATTGCTCCAGCGGTCGACCACCTGAAGTTCGTAGCCCTCGGAGAGGGAGATTTCCCGGGAAAAGATCAGTCCGGGAAGGACTTCCCGTTGAAAAACCACCCGGTTTTCGTCAAAATCTCCGATTTGCAGAGGCGTGCGCGGGTCAAGTCCGGCCATATTGGTGCTCAGCGCCGGGAATGCGACCGTGCTGAAGTCGAGGGTCACGGTTTCTCCGTCCTCCAGCTCCTTGTCCGCAAGCGTGGCCGGGTATTCCAGCAGATCCGCCATCAGAACCGTTCCGCCCAGATTGCTGAACTGTACTTCCAGCACCTCGTTCCGCAGCCAAACCGTCTCGGCCTCGGCGGGAGCTTCTCCCTGCACCGGAACCAGCAGCGGGGCCGGCGTTCCCTGCGGAGCCGGACCCGTCTGCTCCGGACGGGCAATCTCCACCAAAGGCGCGTCTACAGGCAGCACCGGGGCGGGCGTGGCCGTGGAAACCGGGGCCGGGGCCTCCGGGAAGCGGGGTTTGAGCACTTTGGCATCAAACATCAGCCACACCGGGATCATCAGAATCAGGACTACAGCGAGGGATAAATCTTTTTTATTCATGGGGAGTTTTACTCAAAATCTTTCGGAGACAGCCCTTTAGGTCATTCTTCCGGGCTTTGCAACTGTCCGGCACGGGAAAACAGGAGCTGTAAATCGGCATCCAGCGCGGGCTGAGGCACCTCTAAAATGGATCGGCGGGCCACCAGAATGAAATCTTCAGGGCCGCAGAGGCGGTGACGATTGATCCGGTACCACTCCCGCAGACGGCGTTTCGCCCGGCTGCGCTGCACAGAATTTCCCACTTTTTTGCTCGCGACCACCCCCAGTCTCCCCGCCGCATCCTCCCCCTGGCGCAGCCAGAGCACCGCATAGCGCCCCACGGTTTTCTGCCCCTGGGCATAGGCCTCCTGAAACAAAGCGGCCCGCTTGACACGGAGTCGAGCGGGCAAAGAAGAAGGCCTGTCCATGTGGGTCTGCACAGGCATCTGCACAGGCGGCCGAATCAAGCTTCGTCGGAAACGGTTAACTGTTTCCGGCCTTTCCGGCGGCGGCGGGCGAGAAGCTGACGTCCTTTTTTGGTGGACATACGGGAACGGAACCCGTGTTTGCGGGCGCGTTTAATGCGGGAAGGGTTGTAAGTGGGCTTCATGGTGAATCCTTGAAATTGATTGAAAAGGAGGGAGAGCTTATATGTGCCACGGCCGGTTTGTCAATAGGAATTCCCGAAAGATCGAAATCCGGACAGGGTTGCACGGAGTTTCATAACAAGTGCTTACTACAAGGGGTTATACAAAAAATTTCGCTAATCGGATTCACCAGAGCCCATCTTGGCATCATTTTCATGATCTTAATCGTTAGGGTTTTCGTAATCGTTGTCGTGATCGTTGTCGTGATCGAAAATTCTCAATGTTTGAGCCGATTATGATTACGATCAGGATTACGATTAGGAATTTTCTTTAAATCGTTATCACAAAACCAAGTAGACCTGAGAACTTTTCAGCCCTGGAAGTCCGGATACCCCCCCATCTATTCCGTTTTTCGGGCCACATACACGCCGTAGCTTATGTAATCTTTGTATTTCTCATACAGTCCGATCTCATGCCGTTCCGCATCCACGATCCCGCGGGCCTCCTGACAGTGAGAGTGCCGCTCCAGAAAATCATCGAACCGGGGTTGCATCGGCTGATAATATTGCTCCAGCCAGCAGTTTTCCGGCAGAACAAAGTATCCCACCGGGGAGTATCCATTCTCCTCCAGAATCCGCATTTTCCCGGATGCCACATCGATCTCAGGATATTCCCGGTCCCAGTGGGCCTGAATTTCCTCCGGTCTCGTCTCCGTAATCCAGGTGATCTCCGAAACCACCAAAAGCCCCCCCCGCTTCAAAAAGCGTCTCCAGTCTTTCACGCCTTTTTCGAAGCCCATATTGTAGATCGCCCCCTCCGACCAAATCACGTCAAATTCAGACTCCGCGAATGGCAGATCGTCCATGGAACAGGCAAGCGTGCGGATCCGGTCCGCAACCCCGGCCTTTGCCGCGTTCTCCTGCAGCCGTTCGAGAAACTCCGGCAGAAAATCCACCGCCGTAATTCGGGATTGTTCAAGCAGCCGCGCCAGCAGAAGGGTGGACGCGCCGGTTCCGCAACCAATGTCCGCAAGTTTCAGCGGAGCTGTACGGTCAAGCATCGAAAGGGTCAGCGCCAGCTCGGTCTGAGCATCTCCGCCCGGTCCCTGACGATCCCCCCCTTTGTGCAGATCAATTAAAAGTGCGTAATCATCCATAAATACCTGTTTTTCCGGGAGTTAGAACGGTCAGGCTTTGGGACGCGAAGCGTTCTCACCAGCCAATGGTTGGGATTTAGATTTCAGTCGAGAGGCTCAATTTTACCGGGAGACTCCAAGGACTCAACCCGATGAAAGGCTTCCCTCAATTCATCCTGATGGATTGTGGCCCACTAAATTACAAGACCTCTGGCCCGTGGAGGAAGATGACCTTCGATCAGCGCCAACGTATCTATATCCACGACCGCCTTACACCCTGCATAGATTGCGTGAAAATGAGGGGGAGCGTGATCGCCAAAATACATTTGGATCACGATTCCGTAAAATCGTGATAACTCAGGCATGGGTGGGCAGAGATTTCAGGATTGGAAAGACCTCCTCCGGCAGTTTGCCTGTGAGTCGCATGTAGAGCGCATCCGGGCACAGGTCGATTCTGCCCGGCCATTCGGGGTGACCCGCCCCCGCAAGACGGACCTGCTCAAAAACACCAGGCTCATTCCATGCTGCAAACACTCCCCGTCCGGCGAAGTCGGAAAGGTCCACGATACCATTGGCACCGTCGTCGTAGCGAACGAAGAGCCGATAGTTTTTGTAAGGACTAAGTTCAATGAGGTTCATGAGTGTATTCTACAGGCGGATCGGTGTTTGGTCTAGTCCGCATTCCCTCTATCGCAACAAGTTATTCAACGGGTCTGTTGTTTCAATCTAAAAAGTGGAACAGTAAACAAAATAAAGGCATTAAATCGCCATATTAAGCTAATTACATAGTTATTTCTCAATCTTGGTGATTTTCACAAAGAGAGTAATATTTAATACATTTTATTGGATTTTGCTATAATGGATCTAGCTTAAGTGGCAGGGAGGAAGGGTCATCCGGGAAATTTCGAGTTTTCTACGATCTGTAGATCTGGCTTTGATTTCATTTGTATTCTCTGTTTAGCTCCAGGGCTTGCCCTCCATCATTTTTTATTCACCAGTGAAGGCTGGGAGCTTTTTTGGAGAACACCGGTGGATCGGGGACATTCCTGTCCCCATAACCACAAACCATCAGAAGCTGTGGAGGTTGCAAACCCCCGATCCACGTTGATTCAGTCATAGAAGACTAAAAATAAACCAGCTTTTATCATCAATCTCCCCCATTCAGCTTCCCCGCCTCCTGCCTCCCGTCCCCCGTCCCCTGCCCCCTGCCTCCCGTCCCCTGCTCCCCGCCTCC
>JBMTJR010000139.1:0-6301 GCA_049438565.1 Kiritimatiellia bacterium | reverse complement strand
GGTTGAAATTTTCGTGCCCCTTCGCGGCTACAGTTTTATTTACATTGCTCTAGCTCATCAGGCGGGTGATCTGCAGCTTCCGGGAGGAGGCGTTCAGGGCGCTTTCTCCGCCCAGCACGCAGATCCGGGTCTCCCGGTCCACCGCCTGTTGAAGCGCCTCGCCGTAGGCCGCGAGGTGATCGGAAGTGGTTTCCTGAATTTCCCGCCAGAACTGTTCGCGCCGGCTGTGTTCGAGGCCGATGAGGTGGCGGAAAAAGCTTTTGGACACGGTGGAGGAGGGTTTCTCGGGCGGAGACATTTTTCCCAGGGTTCCGATCACGGCCTGTTCCAGAGCCTCCCGGTCGAGAGAAAGAGATTTCAGCCAGTCGCCGGCCTGAAGATAAAGTGTGAGGGTCTGATCCAAATGCGGATCCCGGTAACTCGAGAAACAGAGTGTTCCGTCCAGATGGGAATAGCTGCAGGAGGAGCCGTAGGCCCCTCCTTTCATGCGCACTCTTTCCCAGAGGTAATCGTTGTTGATCAGCCGCTGGGCCACGAAATGACTGAAATGATTCTCAGTGGCTGACAGATCCAGCCGGGTGGCCAGTCCCACAAACTGAACCGGACTGGCGGTACAGAGTCCCTCCGGAGCGGCCAGATTCAGCCGTTTCCAGTCCTGAGCCGGTACCGATTCCCCGGCGGGAAGACTGCGCAGAAATGCATCGCATTTTGGACGGATCTGTTCGAGGGTTTCCGCATCGCCGCCCGCATGAAAGCGGAGATTTCTCTGCGAAATCAGGCGCTGGTGAAGGGAGGTGATCTGCTCAAGAAGAGCTTCCGGTTGCAGTTTCTCCAGTTCCCGCAGCCGCATCAGATAACAGATCCCGTCCATTTCCTCCGTGGCCCGTTCCATGGGGGAATAGGCGGCCCGGAGGCGGAGGGTGACCACTTGATTCCCGGACTGAATCAGATCCGCCTCCTCATTCGACCGCTCCTCCAGCAGCAGCTGGTGGATCTTGTCGGCCGGGCCCAGACGGGGACGGTTCAGCATGGCCTCCAGCAGGTTCAGCAGAGGATCGATCCGTGAACCCAGACATTTGGTTTTCAGCATCATGACGGCCAGCAATTCCCCCTCCCGGTACGTGTGGGAGGTTTCAAAATTCACCTGAATGCCGCCGCTGTGACAGGAGATCTGCTCATTGAATGCGACCTGATCGAGTTCATCCGTACCCAGCTCGGTGAGGCAGCGGCTGTACAGCGGCAGCAGTGAAAGCTCCTCAAGGGTCAGATGTTTAAAATCAAACGCGAACTGCAGATAGGCGATCTGGTTGGAAGGAACCTCCGTGCTGCTTTGCGCCACCTCCGCGCTCTGATCCTGATGAAAAGGCGGGGGAGGGGGAAGCGGACTGATATCCGCAAGGGTCAGTTTGGGCAGTTTGGCGGTGGCCTCCACAGAATCGGGAGTGTTCTGAAAGGTCTCCACCGCAGCGGCCAGTTCCTCCGCGCTCCGGCGGGCTTCGGGGTTTTCCGAGAAATAACGCTCCAGATCCTGAAGGGTTTCCGATTCCTCCGCCGCCTCAAGTGCCGCAAGTTCCGGATCGGGGGAAAGGGTCAGCTCAAGGCGGGAGGGGTTGTCCAGAAGGTTTTCCCGGATCCAGTCGGCAAACAGGCGGGGATTGTCTTTCAATTTTTCCCGGAGATTTTCCAGCAGGGGTTCCGGCTGCAGCGCCTGCAGCGGATTTCCGCCGTAGATCCAGGGTTGAACGGCCTGCAGGATTGCGCTCAAACCTTTGTTGGACAGATTGAGTTCCCGCATTTGAAATTCCTGCATATGCAGCAGACCTTCAATCAGGTCCGGACGGAAATTTTCGGCCGCCACCTTTTCCAGACATTCCAGCACACATTCGAAAACCTGGGTTGCATCCTCCTCCTCCACACCCTTGAGGCCGGCGCAGAAGGCGGGCTGACGGAGATAGAGCAGGGGACCGCCGATGATCTCCTCTCCCAGACCACTGTCCAGCAGTGCCTGCCGCAGCGGGCTGGCCGGGGAGTTCAGCAGGAGAGAGGCGCACATGGAGGCCATGAACATTCCTTCCGGTTCAGACTGCTCCCCGGGCAGGAGCCAGTTCAGTTGACAGAACAGGCCTTCGTCGCTGCCCTCCACCGCCGGATAGCTGGCCGAACAGCTGCGGGGAATTTCCCAGCGGGGTTGGAGAGGAATCCGGGGCGGAACCGGGGCATCGGGAACCCGGTCGAAGATTTCATGCAGACGAACCAGACGCTCGTAGGGATCATCATCGCCATAGAAACCGACCAGGGCGTTGGCCGGATGGTAGTGCTCGCGGTGAAACTGCTGAAAAGACTCAAAATCAAGTTCCCGGATATAGCGGGGTTGTCCGCCGTAATCAAAACGGTAGGGGGTATCCGGGAACAGCGCCTGACGGAGCAGTTCGTCCATCCGGGATTCCGGACTGGCGTAAACCCCTTTCATTTCATTAAAAACCACTCCCTGAATTTCCAACCGGCCTTCCTGGTTCCATTGCGTACGCCAGCCTTCCTGTCCGAGCACGGCGGGGCTGAGCCGGGGGAAAAACACCGCGTCCAGATAGACATCCATCAAATGGTAAAAATCCTGAAGATTCTGACTGGAGACCGGATAGCAGGTGCGGTCCGGATAAGTGAAGGCGTTCAGAAAAGTCTGCAGCGAGGTTTTCAGCATTTCCTTGAAAGGCTCTTTCACCGGATATTTTTCGCTGCCGCAGAGGACGCAGTGTTCCAGAATATGGGGCAGTCCGGTATGATTCCGGGGCGGAGTGGGGAAAACAATGCCGAAGGTTTTGTGGGGATCCTGATTGCAGAGGGAGAGAACCTGGGCGCCGCTGCGGTGGAGATACACATCGCCCCGGGAGTTCCAAACGGACAGCGGGGAGGATTCGAGCAAAGTGAAGGCGGGATGTTGAGCAGGCGCGGATGAATTCATGAACCGCCTGCTTAAACCGGAAAAACCGCTTCTGCAAACATGGATTTGGGATTTAGCGAGGGTTTCACCATTCCGGGATGGACAATCCGGGAACTTTTGGCAACGTGGCCCCCTATGGACTTTCCCTTTTCCGACCGTCAAAAGAAGATTATCACCTCCGCCGTCACCGGACTGGCCCTCCTGACCCTGTTCACCCTGGTTGCGGTGGTCTTCCGGGGAATCGTGAATTTCATCACGGCATTCTCCTCGGTGTTCCTCCCGCTGGCCACGGCCGGGGTGCTGAGTCTGCTGCTCCGCCCGGCGTATCAGTTTCTGATCTCCAGAAAATTTCCTCCCGCGGCCGCAGTGGTGCTGATTTTGCTGATGCTGCTGCTTCCGGCCATCCTTATTTTCGGAGTCTTCGGCGGGTTGGTCGTCTCCCAGCTCAATTCTCTGATTGCCGGAATCCCGGAGAGCTGGGAAAATTTGAAAGTGTGGCTGTCCAGCACGGCACCCTCCATTGAATCCGCACTGGAGAAAATTGGCGGATGGGAAAAAGTGCAGGAATGGCTGACAGATAAATCCGGCGCGCTGGTCAGTATTGCGGCCGGCGGCGCGCAGGGGGTGCTCTCCATGGTGGGAAGTGTGGCGGGCCTGTTCAGTTGGGCGGTTTTGCCGGTTTATCTGATTTTTCTGCTGATTGCGCCTCCTTTTCCCCTGGACAAGATCGAAGAGTTTATGCCCTTTCTGAAGCGGGATCAGCGGGAGGATGTGATTTTTCTGATCCGTCAGTTTGTGGAGATTGTGGTCGCCTTTTTCCGGGGGCAGCTTCTGATTGCCTTTGCGCAGGGAGGATTGATGGCGGTGGGATTCAGTCTGGTGGGGCTTTCCTACGGATTTGTTCTGGGGCTCATCTTCGGACTGCTCAATCTGGTGCCCTATCTGGGGAATTTGATCGGTTTGATGATTACGCTGCCTCTGGCCTGGTTTCAGCCGCAGGGCGGATGGGGCATGCTGATTGGCGTCCTGATCACCCTGTCGGTCGTTCAAATGGTGGAAAGTTATATTCTCACCCCGAGAATTATGGGCAAAAGCACCGGACTGCATCCCATGGCGGTGATTTTCGCCATGTTTTTCTGGGGAACCGCTCTGAGCGGCATTCTGGGACTGATTCTGGCCATTCCCCTGACGGCGTTTCTGGTGGTCTTCTGGCGTTTGGCCAAAGAGAAGTATCTGCCCAAGATTAAAGAGATTTCTCCGGAATGATCCCGCACGAATAGTCTGCGAATTTTACGCTTTTATGATTGCAACGCCGGGCCTGCCCCATATATAGAGCGACCAATTTTTCGCATATCTTTCTAACCTTTTTTGATGAATTATCAGGAGTCTGCATGAGTTATCGTGGTCCCAAAGCCAAAAAATCACGCCGTTTGGGCGTTGCCATTACCCCGAAGTCCCAGAAATATCTGGAGACCCGCGGGCATCCCCCCGGTCAGCACGGCAAAGGACGCCGCCCCTCCAAGCTCTCTGACTATGGACGTCAGCTTATGGAGAAACAGCGGATTCGTTTTCAGTACAACATGAGCGAAAAACAGTTGCGTCTGGCGTATGAGAAAGCCTCCCGCAGCAAAGACCCGACTCCTGACGTATTGATTCAGTCTCTGGAATCCCGTCTGGACACCGTGGTCCTCCGCGCCGGATTTGCCCGTTCCATCTTTGCGGCCCGTCAGTATGTGAATCATGGTCACTTCCTGGTGAACGGCAAAAAAGTGGATGTGCCCAGCTATCAGGTGAAAGTGGGGGACGAAGTTTCTGTCCGCGAAAAAAGCAAAGAAATGGACTGCTTCAAAAATGCCTTGGCCATGGCGGAAAAAGTTCCCTATGTGACCACCAACGAGGCCGACATGAGCTGCCGTCTGAGCACCCTTCCCAGCCGGGAAGAGATTCCGGTGATCGGAGACGTGGCAACCGTGGTGGAATTCTACTCCCGCTGAGTCAGTAAAATTCATCCGGATAAACCCCGCCTCGGCGGGGTTTTTTTATGGCTCTGCCGGATCGGGGCTTTGCAAGCCCCGCAAATTTCCGTGATTTGTTTGTGGGGACAGGAATGTCCCCGATCCACCTCTGCATTTTTTTATGGCTCTGCCGGATCGGGGCTTTGCAAGCCCCGCAAATTTCAGAGTTTTGTTTTCGTGGGGACAGGAATGTCCCGATCCAAAGTTGTGATTTGCTTTTTTACGCAGCTTTGTCATTCTATGGAATCTCATGTCCCCCCCAACGACTTCCGTTTCCATCGAAATCGCGGTTCCTGCCGATCTGGACCGGCTCTTTGCCCTGGAGCAGCAGGCCTTCCCCGCTCCGCGACAGGAGTCCAGAGCCGGAATTCTGCGCAGTATTCAGAGTCCGCATCAGGAACTGTGGGTGATGGAGGGGAAGGGCTTCGGTCTCGCCGGGTCGATGACCCTGAGACTCTCCCCCAAATCCCTGCGGATTTATTCGATCGCAATTGATCCACGGATGCCGGGGCGGGGGCTGGGCGAAAGATTTCTGACGCATGCGGAGGCACGGGCCGCAGGGCTGCGGAAAACATCCATCCGGCTGGAGGCGGACGCCCGGAATCTCCGTCTTTTGAACTGGTACGCCCGGCGGGGTTATCATTTTTTTCAACGGCTGGAGGACTATTACGGACCCGGCAGCTGTGCGCATCGGCTGGTCAAAACTCTTTAACCCCTGAACTGCTCTCTTATGCCCGCAACCACGCTTATCGTTGTCGACCAGCCCCAGAACTGGAAACTGGATCATTTGTCCGCGGAGGTGGTCTCGGTCCGGGACTACCTCAGTTCTGATTTCCCGGAGACCAAAGGATCGGTCCGGGTGATCAACCTCTGCAGCAGTTACCGCTATCAGAGTCTGGGGTATTATGTGTCGCTTCTGGCGGAGGCGAGGGGGCATATCCCGCGTCCAGGTGTGGCCACCATCCGGGATGTGCGGATGCTTATGGTGGCGCGCTCTTTCTCGGAGGAAATTGACGACCGGATTCAAAAAACTTTCAAAGGCCAATTGGCCGAGGAGGTAAAATTCAGAATCTTCTGCGGAAAAACCGCAGCGCTCGGCATGGAAAAGCTGGCCAGAGACCTTTACCGTTTGTTTCCTGCGCCGATGCTGGAGGTGCAGTTCACCCTGAAAAATCAGCGCTGGCAGTTGTCCGGTATCCGCCCCATCCACATTGGGCATCTGGATCCCGGCGAAAAAGTACTGCTCGAATCCGCTTTGGCGGAGTTGTTGAAAAAACGGGACAGCAAGGAACCCTCCAGCCGGAAATATCTCTATGATCTTGCGGTGGTGGTGGATCCCAAAGAGGCG
>JBMTJR010000138.1:0-6328 GCA_049438565.1 Kiritimatiellia bacterium | reverse complement strand
AATCCGCGGATGCTGGAAATGCGCCGCCGTCAAATGCTGCTCGGATACGACCGCGACCCGGATGCCACCTGGAAGTTTCTGCGTTCCGATGCCGGTCTCAGTTTTAACCACCGTCCACGCAGCGAACAGCGCAGTCCCAATTACCCGTCGGCCATCGATCCTGCGCAGTACAGTCTGAATGCATTTTTACAACAGGCCGAACGGCAGGACGGTCTGCTGAATGATGTCACCGACCGCGGACTGGAAATTGCGCTGGCGGAAACAAAGGATCCCGAACACCGCCGCGCCTTTCTCGGTCAGTTAAGACGTCCGGACCTGCCCGGTCTGGTGGATCTCATCCTCGCGGATCTGGACTACAAGGAAAGCCGGGGATTCGGTCAGCATCCCGTGCATTCCCTGCTCACCCGGGCCCAACTGGAGGAACTCGGCCGCCGCAAACCCGATCTGCTGCGCAGTCAGGCCTACGTCACCGAACGCCTGGCCCGCATCCAGCCGCCGGAGGTGGATCTTTCCCATGATCATCCTGCGGCCATCGCCTATTATCAGGAGCTTTGGGCTTTCGTGCAGACCCTGGGTGACATGCACAACTCTCTCAAAGCCAGCACGCTGTACCGTCTGCTGGATCATCAGCGGAAAACCGGCGTGTATGATCCCGCCCTCTTCCAAACCTATCTCGCGTTTCCCCGGCAGATGTATTACGTCGAACGCTCCCAGCGCGAAGCCTGGCAGCGTCAGCGCGCGGACTGGGTGAATTTCAATTATGCGCCCGGACGCAACATCATCCTTCCCCCCATCGGAGGCGAGGAGCCGCTGGTGCGGGATTTTCTGCTCACCCTGCTCAAAACCGAACCCCATCCGTCAGCCTATGAAAGATTTTTTGAATCCGAATGGCTGAATGCGCTCTTCGCGGAAAGCAAAATCCTGCACGGCGCCGGACGTGCCGAAGACTGGGCGCATCTGCTGTCCCCGGCCCAGTACCGGGAAATTCTCGACCGGGTGGAGCTGGATTTTGCGCCGGAAAATCCGGCAACTCTCAAACCCGGAGAGGCGGTGATCCTGCAGGTCGATCTGAAACGCGTGGACAAACTGCTGCTGAAAATCTACGAACTTCAGACCTTCAATTATTACAAAACCTACCAGGCGGCGGTCGATCAGGCGGTGGATCTGGACGGGATGATTCCCACCCACGAGCGGAGCCTCGAACTGAAATCCGATCCGGGCCGCCGTGTCCGGCGTCAGCTGGATCTTCCGGAAATCCGCGAGCGCGGGGTGTATGTGGTCGAACTGATCGGCAACGGGGTCAGCTCCCGCGCCCTGCTGCATGTCGGCCACCTGGAGGCCGTCACCCAGGCCACCGCCGCAGGTCAGGCCATGCTGGTTCTGAACGAACAGCGGGAAACGGTCATGGACGCCAGGGTCTGGATGAACGGCCGCGAGTACCGCGCCGGAAAACAGGGGCTCATCCTCCTCCCCTACTCGGAAAATCCCGGTCCGCGTTTTGTCATTCTGCAGGACGGAAATTTTGCCTCTCCGGAAAATATCCTGCACCTAGGGGAGGAATACACGTTTGATGCCGGAATCCTGATCGATGCCCAGAGCCTGAACCAGCGCAGTACCGCGCAACTGATTCTGCGTCCGGATTTGCGGGTGCAGGGAATTCCGCTGGATCCGGCTCTGCTGGGCGAGGTCCGGGTCACCCTCGCCTCCACCGATGCCCAGGGCACCCGCAGCGAACGGGAATTCAAAGCGGTCTTCAGCAAAAACGAAGAGTGGCTGCGCGAATTCTATGTGCCGGAAGGACTCCGCAATCTGGAAGTGTCGGTCCAGGCCACCCTGCAGCGGAAAACCGATCTGGAAAAAATCCAGCTCAGCGATCAGTACACCCTCGCGGTGAATCAGGCCCGGAGCGGCGACACCCTGCGTCAGGTCTTTCTGGTGCCTCATGACCGGGGATTTGCGCTGGAGCTGAGAGGACTGAAAGGGGAAAGCCTGGCCGATCTGCCCATGCGGGTGCAGCTCCACCATCCCGCGTTCCGTCAGACGATTTCGCAATGGGTGACCAGCGATGATCAGGGACGGGTGGATCTGGGTCCACTCAACGGACTCAGCCGCATTCAGGTCAGCGGCGAACAGCTCAGCCTGGACCGTCCCCTGGAAGGCGGCCGGGCGCTGCTGCCTGCCCGGCTGCATCTGCGGAGCGGAGAACGGGTCTCACTTCCCTACCCCTATGCGCGTACGCCGGATCTGCAGGCGGCCAGCCTGCTGCGGAAAGGACGCGGCGGGGTGAATCTTGAGGACCTGGGGGATAAAATTCATATTGAAGACGGGGAGCTTTTTATTGAAGACCTGCCCCCCGGCAGCTTCGAACTGACCCTGCACGAGACCGGCCGGACCCTCACCCTTGAAGTCGCAGAGGGAGAAAACCACCGTGGATATCTGTTCGAGGGCATCCGCCGTCTGCAAATGAACGATCCGCAGCTTCCCTCCATTGCCCGGATCACCAAAACCCCCGAGGGACTGCGCCTGAAGCTCCGGAATCTCAAGCAGGGCAGCCGGGTGGCTCTGCGGGCCTACCGTTATGCGATGGAGGATGGAATCTGGCCGGAGGGACCGGGCTATCCGCTGCCTCTCAGCCGTGAGGTCTATCCTCCCCACACCCAGTACATCAGCGGCCGCAAACTCGGCGATGAATACCGTTACGTACTGGAGCGCCGGTTCCGGGAGATATTCGCGGGTACCCTGCTGGAGCGGCCGGGTCTGATTCTGAATCCCTGGATGCTCCGGGAAACCGAAGCGGAACTGGAAACGCTCAAGCAGGATCAGGCGTACCGCGGGGGACGTCAGCGGCTGAACCTTCCGGCGGAACTCAGGGATGCCGTACGCATGGAGGGACTGCGGGTTGGCCGAACCGGAAGAGCAAAATCCTCCCTGTCGGCCCAGAATTCTATCGGCGTGGACTTCCTGCCCAGCGGCAGCCGCTGGCTGGGCAATCTGCAGCCCGCCGCCGACGGCACGCTGGAGATTCCGCTCGAGAATCCGGGCGAGTATACGGTTCTGGATGTCGTGGTGCTGGACCGCTTCGGACACAGCGTCACCCGCGTGCCGCTGTCGGACCGCAACTTCAAACCCGCAGAAGTGCGGCTGATGCATGGACTGAATCCGGAGAAAAATTTCAGCAAACAGAAAACGGTCCGCCGGATGGATCCCGGTCAGCCGGTGCTTTTTCCCGATCTGGCCACCAGCCGTTATCAGGTGATCGGCGATTTCGGAACCGCATTTGATCTGCTGCAGACCCTCAGCGGGGATGCGCGGCTGGCGAAGTTTGAATTTTTGAAAACCTGGCCCTCCCTGGAGATGGACGCCAAACTGGAGAAATACGGAGAGTTCGCCTCCCACGAACTTCACCTGTTTCTGTATGCGCGGGATCCTGAATTTTTTGCAGAGGTGGTGAAGCCCTATCTGCGGAACAAAAAAGACAAAACCTTTGTCGACCGCTGGTTGCTGGATGCGCTGACCGATGATGATCTGCGGCTGGACAAACTTCAACAGCGCAATGCCCTGGAACTGGCGCTGCTGGCCCGCCGCGGAGGGGATGCAGGCCTTCTGCAGGAGGCGTTGCGCGAAGCCTGGGAGCTGTTGCCCCCGGATCCCGAGGCCTTCGCCAACCGGGTGCGGGTGGCCCTGCAGGCCAATGAACTGGACGATGTCAAAAGTCTGGAACGGGATGCACTCAAAAAAGAGGCCGGGGCTTTTCGGTATGCGGATGCGGACCTCGCTCCGGCTCCGGCAGCTGCGGATCCTTTTGGTGGGGTCAGTTCTCCAATATCCAGGCGGGCAATGCCCTCTTCTTCGGTGACAGGAGTTGCGCTGGGACTGGAACAGGCGGATTTTGCCAAGGACAGTTCCTCGGTCGTGGATGCAGAAGAGGAACGTGCCTTGTTTGAAATGGATGAAATCTTTGCGGGCGAAGCGGTCGACCGCCTCTACCGCGCCCTGCCCAAAACCAAAGAATGGGCGGAGCAGAATTACTATGAAGTCCGGACAGAACAGGATCTGCCCAGGCTGATTCCCGTGAACCGCTTCTGGCGCGATCTGGCCGCCGGGGTAACGGTTTCCCCGCATCTGCTGGAAGCCGGAGGATCTCTGAACGAAGTGCTCTGCGCCCTCGCTTTCTGCGGACTTCCTTTCGAGTCGGAGGCTCCGGAAGAATCGCTAACCGGCGCATCGCTGCAATTGTCGGTGAGCCGTCCCTCCATTCTGGTGAGTGAACAGATTCTGCCGGCGGTCGACTCGGAGGACGCGCGGCCGCTGCTGATTTCGCAGCAGTTTTTCCGTCCGGATGATCTGTACCGTTTCGAAGGAAATGAGCAGATTGAAAAGTTCGTGACCGGCGAATTCATCCGCCGCCGGGTGTACGGTGCCCGCATTACGCTGACCAATCCCACCGCCTCCCGGCGTCGGCTGAATGTGCTGCTGCAGATTCCGGAGGGAGCGATTCCTCTGCGCAACGGTTTCACCACTGATGACCGCTCTGTGCTTTTACAGCCCTACACCACTCAGACCGTGGAGTACTTCTTCACTTTTCCCGAGTCCGGAAGCTTCAGCCAGTTTCCGGCGCACGCCGCAGACCGGGAATCCATCATCGGCAAAGCCGCCCCGCGGGTGTTCGAAGTGAAGGATACCCCCACCGAGGTGGACAAAAATTCCTGGGAATGGGTTTCCCAGTATGCGGGCGCGGAGGAAACCCTGGCGTTTCTAGGGAAGCAGAATCTTCGCCGGATCGATCTCGCTGAAATGGCCTGGCGGCTGAAAGACCGGGACTTCTTCCTGCAGGTCATCGAGCTGCTTCAGTCCCGCGCGTGCTTTGACGAAACCTGTTTTTCATATGCGGTCTATCATGAGATTCCCGAACTGACCCGGATCTGGCTGGCCAACAGTCTGCTGTCCGGACAGGTGGGTCCAGTGTTTGAATCTCCGCTGCTGACCGTGAATCCGGTCGAGCGCAAAACCTATCAGCATCTGGAGTACGACCCGCTGGTCAATCCCCGCGCCCACGATGTGGGGGCCAAACGGGAGATTCTCAATCTCGCCCTGCGGGATCAGTACCGCTCCTTCCTCACCCACGCCCTGTACCGGGAGTCTCTGGATGCTCCGGAACAG
This sequence comes from Kiritimatiellia bacterium, assembly GCA_049438565.1. GTDB lineage: Bacteria > Verrucomicrobiota > Kiritimatiellia > SS1-B-03-39 > UBA6053 > UBA6053. Next base: position 1,168 of record JBMTJR010000138.1, on the reverse strand, counting down.
TTGGCGCTGGTGTATTATCTTCTGCTGCAGGACCGGCTGGAGGAGGCGGTTGCGCAGCTGGACAAGGTCGAGACCCAGGCACTCAATGAACAGATGCAGCTGGCATATCTTCAGGCCTGGGTGGCGCTGCGGAAACTCGAAGTGGATCAGGCGCTGGCCCTCGCGCTTCCTTATGCCGACGTTCCGGTTCCCCGCTGGCAGAGCCGTTTCCGCAGTCTGATTGCGGCGGTTGAGGAGTCGCGGGGAGCGGACACGGAGAGCGTAGAAACCCCCACACGGGAACAGGATCTTCAGGAGCTGGCCCGCCGCGAACCTTCGGTGGAACTGGAAATCGTTTCCGGAAAACTCATGGTGACCGCGCATCATCTTGAGTCCCTGACCCTGAATCTCTATCCCATGGACATCGAGCTGCTGTTCAGCCGCAAACCTTTCCTGAGCGATGGCGGGGCAGATTTTGCGGTCATCAAACCGGAACTCCGTCTTGAAATTCCGGTGCAGGGAAACGGCGAGGCAGAGGAACTGCTGCTGCCCGAGGCGTACCGGGACCGGAATCTGATGGTCGAAGTGCGGGGCAAAGGCCGGCAGGCCAGCGTGGCCTGGGTAGCCAATCAGTTGAAGGTGCGGAAAATGGAAAACTATGGTCAGGTGGAGGTGCGGACTCTCCGCGGCAATCAGCCTCTGCCGAAAACCTATGTCAAAGTTTTCGCCAAATCCTCAGACGGCCGGGTCAGTTTCTGGAAGGACGGCTACACAGACCTCCGGGGCCGTTTCGATTATCTCTCCCTCAACAACCGCAAACCGGAGGAGGCCGCAGAACTTTCCATCCTGATTCTGCATCCTGAATTCGGAGCGGAAATCATCCGGGCCGCGCCCCCGACCCGCTAAAGGCGGGGGTAATCGGGCATCGAAGCTTTCTACGGGCAGATGTGCCCGAACTCCATTTCCAAAAGGAGCCCGGACACATTTTCTGCGCAGCAGAAAGTTGTCCGTTGCGATTGACGGGCAGATATGCCCGCGCTCCTTTTCCAAACGGAATCCGCAATCATCCGCCCTTTTGCTCACAATGCTCATACACCGCGAGGGTTTCCGTCGCCATTTTCTTCGACCGGAAGCGTATCCTAGTCTGCTACACATATTTATGACTCTAATGCTGTTACTCTAGCTTCCA
>JBMTJR010000137.1:0-6339 GCA_049438565.1 Kiritimatiellia bacterium | reverse complement strand
CGAGCAGCTGAAGACCCGGGGAATCGGCGTCATCATCACCGACCACAACGTGCGGGAGACCCTGACCGTGACAGACCGCTCGTACATTATTTTTGAAGGAAAGGTACTCCGGGAGGGAACCCGCGACTTTCTGATTAATGATCCGATGAGCCGGAAACTCTATCTTGGAGACCGGTTCTCCATGTAACCCAACCCAAACCCGAGGAAAGATATGAATATTACGGTTACCTGCCGACACATGGAAATGAGCACTGCCCTTCGAGACCACGCGACCAGCCGGGTCGAAGAGTCTTTGTCGGAATTCCCCAGGGTGGAGGATGTGCATGTCATTCTGGATGTGGAGCGGAAAATCAATCACGTGGCGGAAATTGTGGTGAAAGCCCGCAATCACATTCATGCGGAGGCCACCGAAACCACCACGGATATGTATGCCAGCATTGATGCGGCGGTGGACAAGGTACACCGTCAGCTGCGCAAACTCCGCGACAAGGTGCAGGACCACAAACACACGGTCGGACTGGGTGAAGCGGAGGCGGGTTTCGCGGGATGAATCCCGCGGCTGCCATGGTTACGGTTGGGAGCTTTCTCGATCATGCCCGGACCCTGACCCAGCTTTCGCTGGTGTCGGGGAACGAGTATCTCGACAACGAGATCCCCGAGGAGGCGATCAACCGTCCCGGTCTGGCGCTGGCGGATTTTTATCAGTATTTCGCCAACAAACGAATTCAGGTGTTTGGACTGGCGGAAATGACCTATCTCAAGTCGCTGGAGCCCCGGGTCCGGGAATCGCGGCTTGAAAACCTGTTTCAGCAGGGCATTCCCTGTGTGGTCCTGACCCGGAACCGGAACATCACCCCAGAGTTTGAAAGAGTGTCCCGCAAATACAACGTACCGGTTCTTCGCTCGCCCCTGATCACCAGCCGATTCATCAATCTGGCCACCCTGGCCATGGAGAACCTGGTGGCTCCCGGGCTCAAGTATTCAGGGACGATGATGGATGTGATGGGGATCGGGGTGCTGATAGAGGGCCCACCCGGAATTGGGAAAAGCGAGGCGGCCCTGGGACTCATCGAGCGCGGATACAGTCTCGTGGCGGATGATATGACCGAGATCCATCGGGATGCCCGTTCGCGTCTTATGTGTTCCGCGAGTGAGCTGACCCGTTTTCACATGGAGATCCGCGGATTGGGGATCATTCATGTTCCAAGCATTTTTGGAATGGCATCTGTGAGTCTGGAAAAGCGTCTGGATCTCATTGTTTCCCTGTATCCCGCCAATCCCAGCCGGGAAGGAGACCGTTCCGGTCTTACGAAAAAAAGCCGTAAAGTACTTGACATGGATGTCTCACTTGTAGAGTTACCAGTCGCTCCCGGACGGGACATGGCGGGTGTCATTGAGGTGGCTGCCATGAACCATAAACTCTCGTATCTGGGGCACGAAGCCGCCAAGGAATTTGATCAGCAGCTTATCCGCACTCTGCAAAAGAAACGGCTGAACCGTCCGGTTTCCTCCTGAGAATCCCCGATATGTCAACCAAGACTCACAGCAAAGAATTTATTATCAACAATGATTACGGACTGCACGCGCGTCCGGCCGCGTTGTTTGTGAAATGCGCCAGTGAATTTGACGCGGTGATTATGGTGGAGAAAGACGGAATTTCGGTTTCCGGAAAAAGCATTATGGGCTTGCTCACCCTGGAAGGACATCAGGGATGCACGCTGGTGGTCGAAGCCTCGGGTCCGCAGGCGGAGGAGGCCATGTTGGCACTGGCTGAACTGATCGAATCAAATTTCGGCGAGTAATCGGTCGGGCGCGCCGCCCCCGTTCCCGGAAAATATCCGGGTTTTTTGAGGACCGGACCGGCTTCAGGCCCCCATGAAATCCTTTTATTTGGTGATTGCTTTCCCCGCACAGTTTCTTACAGTTCTTACAACCTTGGGACGTTTTTTATCCCGCAGGTCCAGTTTTTTCTCTTCTTGTGGCATCAAGAGTCAGGCTGTTATAACGATACGATGATGCCTTTGGAAATACCTAGAAGATGATTAACATATATGTGGGCAACCTGCCCTACTCCATGAATGATGGAGAACTCGAAGATCTGTTTACCGAATTCGGTGCAGTTCAATCCGCAAAAGTGATTTTTGACCGTGATACCCAGCGCTCCAAAGGCTTTGGTTTCGTGGAAATGGAAGACGACGAAGCTGGACGTGCTGCAATCGATGCCATGAACGACCATCCGGTGGAGGGACGTCCCCTCCGCGTAAATGAAGCCCGTCCCCGTGAAGAACGCAGTGGTGGCGGCGGTGGTGGATTCGGCGGTGGGCGCAGTGGCGGCGGCTTCCGTGGCGGAGACCGCCGCGGGGGCGGGGGGGGGGGGTTTGGTGGCGGCGGCCGTGGCGGTGACCGCCGTGGCGGCGGAAGCTTCCGCTGAACGCCCCTCCTTCCTGAATCAGGAAGTACTGAAAACCCTCTCCGCAATCCGGAGGGGGTTTTTCATTTTCCGGAACCGTTCCGGGCTGATTCTTTCTTCTTCCCCTCAGAGTGCGGAGAAATGAGAATTCGGTAAATGTAAAAGAGAGTCTTGCACCTTACAAAATCAATGCCATGTTTCTTAGATGCTCTTCTCCAGTAGACTATTCTTTGTTCGTTCTTTTCATGCTTTTTTGCTGCTGATTTTCAGTCTTAGCTCTCTCTCCTGCCGGGGCGCGGAGCCTTATCCGGATTTATTACCCATCGGCCTGATTCGCGGAGAAGTTCCCCCCGCCGGCGATGCTACCCAGTTCCGGGCACGCCTGGATCAGGAAACGGTTGTGATTCGCGGACTGCTCTACCAGATTCTTTGCTGGCGGAGTTCCAAAGGGGAGGATATTTACGGGGGATTTATTCAGAATATTGCCAAAGATGCGGACGGGGATCCGAACAGTTCCGACGGGATCTTTGTCTACATGGGCCGCCGTCCGGTGCTGCCTGCCGACCCGCAGGGCGACTATCATGCGAAAGTCGGAGATCTGATCACTCTGCGGGGAATGGTGAATGAACGGTATGGTCAGACTGAATTTTCCGACGCCCGGGTGCTGCAGGTTCAGTCCGGTCTGGATGTGAACAAACTCCTGCCTCCGGTCAAACTGGAGCTTCCGGACGCCTTGGGGGACCGTCAGCGTCTGCTCGAAAAACTGGAGGGCATGCGGGTGATGCTTTCTCCCGGAGCTGTGGCGGTCAGCGGCACTCATCCTCAATTCCGGACTTATGACAGTCAGCTTTGGGTCATTCCCTCCGACCACCCCGCTGCCCGGCGTGAAGACCCGGCTACGCGCCGCATCTACCGACCTGCGCACCCTTTGAGCACCCACACGGCCAAAGAGGGGCATGGAAAATTTTTGGTGATTGGAAGCTTGGGACTTCCAGGAAAACTGGAGAACCGTGATTTGTTCCTTCCTCCGGTTTATGCCGGGGCGGTGCTGGAGGATGCGGTCACAGGCGGAATTCAATACAGTTGGGGGGAATATGTGCTGCTCACCGAGAAAATTCCTGATTTTGAGGGCTACGAAAAACCTTCATCCCAACTTCCCAAAGATGAAAAATCAAGTGCGGCCCACCTTCGGATCGCCGCCTACAATGTGGAGAATCTCTATGACTTTGTGGATGATCCCTTTGATGACTGTGACTTTCAGGATGACCCCGGATGTCCGGGCTCCCGTTTCCCTCTGAATTATGTGCCGCCTTCTCCGGAGGTTTTTCAGGCGAGAATCCGTAAACTTGCCGCGCAAATTATTAATGACCTGCACGCGCCGGATATTCTGATGATTCAGGAGGCGGAGGACCAGGATATCGGCAGATTGCAGTCAGGACGCATGGTGTACACAGAGAAAAATGATGCGGATGGACAGACCGACGGGCTGCAGGAGCTGGCGCTGGAGATCATGGAGCAGGGAGGTCCTGCCTATGAGGTTCTGGTCGACCGGGATGGCGCGGATGACCGGGGAATTATCTGTGCATGGATGGTGCGCACGGAACGCCTGAAACCGGTGGATCCCGCCCGGGTGCCTGAATTCTTCGGCAGGGAAGTGCAGCTGCCTTCCGGAATCGAGTGGCTGCCCGTCAGCCGGGAAATCTCAAACCCCAAAGCCTTTAATGCCGTGTTTACCGGCACCCCGGACAACGCCTCGGAAATGACGGCGGTTTTCTCCCGGGCGGTGCAGGTTCTGCTTCTGGAGGATGTGCAGACCGGCGAGCGGATCTGGCTGCAGAACAATCATTTCAGTTCTGGACCGGACCGGCGGATTGACCGGCGCAAAGCCCAGGCGGGGATGAATGCGGAGCTGAGCCAGATGATTCGGGCCCTCGACCCCGGGGCGCTGCTCATCGTGGGCGGAGACCTGAATGTGTTTCCCCGGCCGGATGACCCGCTGGATCCTCCCTCGGATCAGTTGGCCGCTCTGTATGAGGCGGATCTGTACAATGTGATCGACCGGATCATGCCGGAAGATCCCGCCCGGGCTTACAGCTACATTTATCAGGGGGTCGCCGGAACCCTGGACCATTTTTTCCTTTCTCCGCAGGCCAAAGAAAGACTCCGCTTCGCGGCGTATCTGAAGCTCAACGCAGGGGCTCCGGAAACATTTCCCGAGTTCCCCCCGCAGCGGGCCAGTGATCACGACCCGCTGCTGATTGAGTTGGAGTGGGGGGAGGGAAAGTAGCAGTCGGATCTCTCAGGATTCGATCAGCTTCTCGAGCTTCAGGGTGTCTTCGGTAAAGCTGCGGATACCCTGCGCGAGTTTTTCCACGGCCATGGCATCCTGATTGTGCTCCCAGCGGAAGCTTTTCTCGTCCAGTGAAATCTGAGGATCCTGACTGCCGATCTCCGGACTCAGAACTCTTTCGAGGGTGCCGCTTTCATTTTTCAGTTCTTCGAGGAGACTGGTGCCGATGGTAAGCAGATCGCAGCCCGCGAGTGCCTGAATTTCTCCGATATTCCGGAAACTGGCTCCCATCACCTCGGTTTTGTATCCATACTGTTTATAGTACTGGTAAATTTTGCGCACAGACTGCACGCCTGGATCCTCTGCGCCCACGTACTCCTTGCCGGTTTCCGCTTTGTACCAGTCATAAATCCGGCCCACAAAGGGAGAGATCAGCTGCACGCCGGCCTCGGCACAGGCCACGGCCTGGGCAAAAGAAAACAAAAGGGTCAGATTGCAGTGGATCTTTTCTTTTTCGAGCTGTTCCGCGGCCTTGATTCCCTCCCAGGTGGAGGCGATTTTGATCAACACCCGCTCGCGGGGGATGCCGGCGGCTTCGTAAAGACCAATCAGCTTGCGCGCCTTTTCCAAGGTGCCCTCGGTATCAAAAGAAAGCCGTGCATCCACCTCGGTCGAAACCCGGCCCGGAACAATCTCAAGAATTTTCTGTCCGAACAGGATCAGGGTCTGGTCAATAATCTCCTCCGTGCCTTTGCCCGCGTGGTCTTTTTTCGCCTGGTCCAGCAGCGGACGGTATTCGTCTTTCTGCACCGCTTTTAAAATGAGCGAAGGATTGGTGGTGGCATCCCGGGGCTGATACTCCCGCATGGATTCAAAATCTCCGGTGTCGGCAACGACGGTGGTAAACTGCTTGAGTTGATCGAGTTGATTCATAAATTTTCAGTTAATGAAGTTTGAGAGGAAGCACAAGGAGAAGTTCTGCAGATCTTGTTCCGGGACGGCTCCGGGGTTCAGAACAAAAGCAGATTCTGCAGGGTCTGTCCCAGTCCGGGAATGCCGGGCTCCCGGGGGATGAACTGCGGATCACTGCAGGCCCAGGCACTGGGTCCGCCCGCTCCGTGGCAGCCACCGACCTTGCGGGTGTCCTGACTGACCTGCCAGGGCCGGCGTCCGAAAAACAGTTCGCAGGCATCGAAACCGGGTTTGTTGTGAATATCCACATGGGTCGCAAAATCAGGGGCTTCGCCGGGCCGTTCCCACCAGGGATAGGCAAACCAGCGGCCGGGTTCGGCGAAGGCCAGCAGTTCTCCGGCGTTCGGATGATCCATTTCCGGGACTTCCGAGCGTCGGAAAACCTTTTGCACCCCGTCCAGCGCGGCCACCGTCTCCTGCACCGCAGCAAGATCTGCAGGGTCGGGGACATAAAGATGGGCAATTTCATGATCAACCATGGCAAAGGCCCGGGCCCCGAAGAGATCCGCGTAAGCCATGCCTCTGACCTCCTGAACTCCCAGCAGTCCCGCCTTCCGAAGCGCCCGGTTGGGGAAAATCGCCGGACCCCCCACGGCATGCATGGCGTAATCGCCCCAGACCAGGATCCGGTAGCCCTCTGCCGCGGCGCAGTCGTTGAGTTCCTGAA
>JBMTJR010000136.1:0-6395 GCA_049438565.1 Kiritimatiellia bacterium | reverse complement strand
GCCACCAGGGAAGCGAGCCGGCGCAGTCTGATTTCTCCGGCCTCTTCCGTGACCCCGGTCCGGAATTTCATCCGGGAAGTGACCGAAGGGGCTGACAATCAGAGATATTCCCAGGATGATGTGCAGAGTATGGGAGGAACGGTGGACACTTTCCTGATGCTGAATGCACCCAATCAGCCCGCTGTCCTTTCCGGATATGCGCCCACAAACCCGCTGGCCACGATTTACAGCTCCAATGATCTGGCGGCCAACACGGCCTACGTATCCGGACAGGAACACAATACGGTTCCCCTGCGGGATTTCCCCATCATCCGGAAACTTTTTGTGGATGAATCTTCTGTGGATATCGAGGAGACCGTATGGACGGTGCGGACGGGAGATCTTTACTGATGCGGAAAGGAACGCTGCTGCTTTTCTTTCTCGGGATGTCCGTTCACGGAGAGGTGTTTCTCCGTCAGCCCGCCGGACTTCCTCAGCGTTGGCAGCGGACCTACGCCGCCCCATTCCGGCTTCAGAACAGCCGCGGAGAGCTGGAGGTTTTTCATTCCACAGATTCCCTGAATCTTATTTACGGGGCATTGCAGGATCAGCATGGCGGAAATCTGGCCTGGGTGACCGGAGAAGTCATGGCCTGGGCCATGTCGATTGAAGACGGCTGGCTGTACCGCTATTTGGTCCAGCCTCTTCCGGAGGGTGGATACTGGATCACGTCCTACCGTCAGCCCTTGCGCAGCGCGGGAACTCCGGGGGACATGCCCACACGGCACCGGCTCCGGGATCTTCCGGTGCTGCCGCAAAGCTCCCCCACCTTTTACAGTTTCAACGAGGAAAACCGGCTCTGCGTGGAAATTTCGGAGACGGTGTCCGGCCCCGCCTCCGCGCTGGAGACGCTTTCCCGGATGATCGTGGCAGAAGGCTGGACCCCCTCCCCGCTGAACACGGGAGGATTCCAGACTTTTCTGAAGGGAAATGAAGTGGCTTTTATCGGTGCGCAACGGGGAAAAGATGGTAAAACACGCATCCTGAGGCTTCACAAACCCCTGGGAGTGAAGTAAGGCTTTGATGAATTGCAACGGAGAGACGATCCTATGAAACAAAAAATTGTGCTGATTATTGCGGTGGGGATGGGGCTGTTGGCATTTGTGCTGACCAAGATGTATCTGACCGCAGAGCGCAACAAGCTGTATGAAAATGCGGCCATGGTTTCGATTCTGGTGGCCCGGGAGGATCTGCCCCGGGGCACGGTGCTGAGCAGTCAGAACATCCGCTCTGAGGACGTATTCAAGTCCTCGGTCAATAATCAGGCTTTTGAAGCGGACAAAATTCAGTTTCTGATCGGAAAAACCCTGGAGTTTCCTCTGCGCAAGGGCACAGCAATCAGCTGGTTCCATGTCGGAGCCAATCTGGATCAGCTGACCGGTCTCGCACCCACCATCCGTTCGGGCATGCGGGCCATCTCCGTTCCCGTATCTGCCGAAACCGCGGTCAGCGGACTGGTGCGTCCGAATGACAAAGTGGACATTCTGGGCACCTTCAGTTTTCTCGACGAGGAGAATCCCGGAGAAATGAAAACCGTCACCTTTACCGTGCTGCAGGATGTGACGATTCTGGCCACCGGGCAGGAGACCGCCCGGGCCGAACTGGAGATCAGTGCCGGCTCGCGCCGCCGCAACGGCTACAGCACGGTCACGATTGCGGTCTTTCCGGAGGAGGCGGAACTGCTCGCCTTTGCCATGAATGTGAAAGGAACCCTCACCCTCTCCCTGCGAAATCCGGATGATGTCACCGTCCTGGAACAGACTCCGCCGATTGATTTTGAAACCCTGCAGCGGGAACTGCCCCGTCTGAATGAAAAGCGGCAGACCATTCTCCGGGGTCAAGGCAACACCGAAACCCTGATTCGCTGAGCAGCATGTCCGAACCGTATCAACTCGTCATCCATCACGAGGGCGCCTCCGAGCAGCGCTTCAAACTTCCCTGCGGCATCTACACTCTGGGGCAGGACAAATCGAACAAGATTGTGCTGCAGGACGAGAGTATCTCCTGGCGCCATGCGGTGCTGAGCGTGAATGAGTCGGAACTGGCGGTGGAGGATCTGAACAGCAGCACCGGAACCTACGTGGAGGGCGAGCGGGTGCGGGACCGCAAAGTTTTCCGGCCCGGTCAGAGAGTACAGGTGGGCACCTACGTGCTGCAGGTCCTCTCCAACACCCCGGCGGCTCCGACACCGCCTCCGCCCGCTCCGAAGTCCGCCCCTGCGACACCCGCAGAAGCGGTCAAACCCGCGACCAGCAAAGCGGTCTCCAAAAACCGGGCTCTGCTGGAAAAGAAACCGCTGAGCCCCGAGGCCCGCATCCGCCGGAACATCAAACAGCAGGTGCATCAGGAACTGCTCGACCGACTGGATTTGCGCCGCATGACCGCAGAGAATATCGAGGAATCCGGACTGCAGGCACGGGCCCGCGAACTGGTGGATCAGATTATTCAGGACGTCCGGGAGCGGCTGCCCAAAGGAATTGACCCCCAGAAACTGGCGGATGAAATCTACAATGAAGCCGTGAAACTGGGTCCGCTGGAGGAATATCTGGAGGATGACAGCATCACCGAAATCATGGTCAACGGCCACGACCAGATTTATCTGGAGCGAAATGGGAAACTGGAACGGGGACAGACCACTTTTGTGGATGACAATTCGGTGCAGGCCATCATCGAGCGGATCGTTTCTCCGCTGGGCAGAAGGATTGATGAAAGCCGTCCCTACGTGGATGCCCGCCTGCCGGACGGCAGCCGGGTCAACGCCATCATCCATCCCCTCTCCCTGATCGGTCCCTGCGTGACGATCCGTAAATTCTCCCGTCAGCCGTTTACGGTGGACAAGCTGATCGAGATCGGAGCGATCACCCGCGGCATGGCCCTGTTTTCAGAAATCTGTGTCAAACTGCGTAAAAATATTATCATCTCCGGCGGGACCGGTTCCGGAAAAACCACGTTTCTGAATGTGGTGAGCAGCTATCTGCCGGAGGATGAACGCATTCTCACCGTGGAGGATGCCGCGGAGCTGCAGTTACCGCAGGAGCATGTGGTGCGGCTGGAGGCCCGGCCGGCAAATATTGAGGGCACCGGTGCCATCACCATCCGCGATCTGGTGCGGAATGCGCTGCGGATGCGGCCCGACCGGATTGTGGTCGGAGAGTGCCGCGGCGGGGAGGCGCTGGACATGCTGCAGGCCATGAACACCGGTCACGAAGGCTCGCTGACCACGGTGCATGCCAATTCGCCCCGCGATGCGATGTCCCGTCTGGAGACCATGGTGCTGATGGCCGGGATGGATCTTCCGATCCGCGCCATCCGGGAACAGATCGGATCCGCGATTCATATTGTGATTCAGCTGGCCCGCTTTCAGGACGGTTCCCGCCGGGTCTCCAAAATGACCGAGGTCTGCGGCATGGAGGGCGACCGGATTGTGCTGCAGGATCTGTTTGAATTCAAACAGACCGGCATCGATGCTCAGGGAAAAGTGCAGGGCCACCTCGCCCCCACCGGCAATGTGCCCACGTTCATTCAGGATATCCACGCCCGGGGACTTGAGCTGGATCCTGCGGTGTTTGATCCCCAGTTTACGGAGGCTTTCATCCGATGAATCCCCCGCCCGCTCTGGAACTCTATCTGATCCCGCTGCTGTATTTCGGGTGTTTCTTTCTGATGGGCTACCATCTGTTGAACGGACTGCGCGAGGCCATCAGCGGTCAGGGCGACCGTTTCTCCCAGTCCGCCTCCCGCGAACTGGAAAGTTTGTTTCTGTTCATTCCCGCCAACCGGATTGCCTCCATCTCCCAAAGCGCCGGGATTCTGGGTTTTCTGACCGGGTTTCTGGTCTTCGGAGATCCCACCCGGCCCCGCGGCCTGCTTGGGGGCCTCGCCGGGGGACTGCTGCTCTTTTTTCTGATCCGGCTGTTTCCCAGACTGATCATCGCCATCCTCAAAAAACGCCGTCTGGAGCAGTTTAATCTGCAGCTCACCGAAGCGCTGGTCACCATGAGCAATTCGCTGCGGGCAGGTTTCAGTATTCAGCAGGCCTTTGAAACCATTGTGCAGGAGGGCCGCAAACCGATTGCCCAGGAGTTCGGCGTGTTTGTGCAGCAGACCCGGGTGGGCGTGCGGTTTGAGGATGCGCTGGCCAATATGGAGGAGCGGGTGGGAAGTGAAGACCTGACCCTGATGGTGCGCGCCATCGAGATTTCACGTCAGACCGGCGGCAATCTGACCGAGGTGTTTGATATTATTGCCAACACCATCCGGGAGCGCACCCGGATCGAGGGGAAAATCAAATCCATGACCGCCATGGGGCGTCTGCAGGGAATCGTGGTGGGGCTGGTTCCGATCTTTCTGCTCGTGGTCATGACTGTGATTGACGCCGAGATGATGATGTCCTTTTTCACCGATTTTATCGGCGTCTCGCTGCTGTTTCTGGTGGTGATTCTGCTGAGTGTCGGATTTTTTGTGATCCATAAAATTGTTTCCATCGAAGTCTGAAAATTATGCCTGTTTCTTTCCCCATCCTGACAGCCACCGCGGTCCCTCCTCTGGGAGGACAGGGAATTCTGGCGGTTGCAGTCTGGGTGATTGCCGCCCTGTTGGCCGGGTGGTATCTGGGCAAACAGGCCACCGAAATCCGCTATGCCACCTTGGCGGACGGACAAAAACTCCGCCGGAATCTTCCGCTGAGTTTTCAGTGGCTGCTGCCTTTCACCCAGAATGTCCGGATTTTCCGTCGACCCCAATACGCCCCTCTGCGGGCCAAGGTGGAGAAAAAACTGGTCTCGGCCGGATACGACACGGTGATTTCCCCGGCCGACTTTCTGGCGCTCCGCCTCCTGGTTCCCCTGGCCGTGGGCCCGATCCTGATCGGACTGATTTTTCTGGCCACCGCAAAAATCCCCGGCGGCATGGGCATCACTTTCCGGGAGAATCAGAACATTCTTTTTCTGAGCATCTTCGGATATTTGGTCATGCGGCCCAACACCTGGCTGAAACAGACCATCCGCAAACGGCATCGGGAGATCGAAGTGGGACTGCCCTTCGTGCTGGATCTGCTCACACTTTCCGTGGAGGCCGGACTTGATTTCATGACCGCGATCCGGCGTCTGGTGGACCGGCGCAAAATCGATGCACTCAGCGAGGAGTTTATCCGGGCCGTGCGGGAAATGCAGGTGGGACGCACCCGCAAAGACGCCCTCAGGGACATGGCCGACCGGGCGCAGCACGCCGATCTTTCCTCAGTGGTTTCGGCGCTGGTGCAGGCGGACGAGCTGGGGGTCGGAATCGGCACGATCCTCCGGATTCAGGCGGAGCAGATGCGTCAGCGCCGTTTCCAGCGGGCGGAAAAAATGGCCAACGAGGCCCCGGTCAAACTTCTCTTCCCGCTGGTCTGTTTTATCTTCCCCAGTGTGTTCCTGGTCCTGCTGGGACCGGTCTTTTTACAAATGCTCAAATCAGGGTTCTAATATGGCAGCAAACGTTCCACATCTACTGATTGAAGAAGGCCCGGAACGGGGTCGGGAAATCACCATTCCTCCCAACGGAGCCCGGATTGGCCGGGCGGACGAGAATGACATTCAGATTGCGGATGCCGCCATGTCCCGCTTCCAGTGCCGCATGTATTTCCGGGAAGGTTTTTTACATCTCATGGATCTGGGCAGCACCAACGAAAGCCTGGTCAACAATAAGCCGGTCAGTGATGCCGCCCTCCGCTTTGGCGATGAAATTCTGATCGGAGAGTCACTGATCAAGGTCATCAACGACGGACTCCATGAGAACCGTCCCCGTCCCGCAGCCGGACCAGTCCCGGCGGCCGAGCCCGAACCGGCTCCGATCATCTTCAATCTGGAGGACCCGCCCGCTCCGGAGAAAGCGGAGGACAGCGAAGCCCCTCACTCCCCCGTGCTGGATGTGGATCTCGGACTGGGCCGCCGGGAGGATCTTGAGGAAAACGCCGAGAAATCTCCCCGCAATCACAGTCTGGGCCTGTTGCTGGTCACCCTGGTCACCATGCTGGTGGTGTTCGGGATCGGGCTGCTGTTCCTGTCCAGAACCGGCTCCCAAAAAACCCCGCCGCCTGCCCCGGACAACCGTCTGCAGATTCACTATGAGAAAGTGATCGCCGGAGATGGCAATATCTTCCGCTACGCCCTGGACCTCAGCAGCGAAGGGGAAATCATTGCCGAGGTGCACGATCTACGTCAACAGCGCAGCATCAGCCGGGAAGAAACCATTGATCCCGAACAGATCCAGGGTCTGCGCTCCCAACTGGTCGGCAGCAAAGACAGTCTGCTCGCCCTGCAGGGGGAATACGAGGGACTGCCGGTCGGCGCCCATGAAAGCTACCGGCTGACGCT
>JBMTJR010000135.1:0-6399 GCA_049438565.1 Kiritimatiellia bacterium | reverse complement strand
CGGCCACCGGATTGAGGGGAATCAGGTTGACGTGCATGGGGAATTTTCCCTTTTGCAAAAGAACATCCGCAAGTTTTTCGGCTTCGTGCAGATCATCATTTTTGCCTTCAATCAGCACGTATTCAAAAGAGACCCGCCGATGGGTTTTGGCGGTGTAGTCGCGCACGGCATCGAGCAGATCCGCAATCGGATATCGGCGGTTGACGGGCATCATGTCGGAGCGGATTTGGTCGTCGGCGGCATGCAGACTGATGGCGAGATTGATCTGCAGCGGATCCTCCATCAGTTTGCGGATTCCGGGCACCAGCCCCACGGTGGACACCGTGAAATTGCGGGCACCAAAGTTGAAGCCTTCCGGATCGTGAAGACGGTCGACCGAGGCCCGCCAGTTGTCGTAGTTGTTGAAGGGTTCTCCCATGCCCATAAACACCACATTGGTGAGGCGGGCGGGCACATCGGCGGGACTTTCCACCCGGTGGCGGAGGGCTTTGGCGTCGAGATCCTCCGGAATTTTCGCCAGTTCCCGCTGCGCCCAGAGCACCTGATGGGCGATGTCTCCGGGCGAGAGGTCCTGACGGAATCCCAGCTTGGCGGTGGCGCAGAAAGTGCAGCCCATGGGGCAGCCGGCCTGACTGCTCACGCATACAGTGGCGCGGCCGGGGTAGACCATCAGTACGGACTCGACGGTTTCATTCCCGGGGAGGGCAAAGACCGCCTTGCGGGTCAGTCCGCCATCCCCCCGGCGCACCAGAAGATTCCGCAGGGTGGAAATACAGGCTTTGGCCTGAAGCAGTTCCCGGAAGGCGGCGGGCAGATCCGACATTTCGTCAAAGGTTTCAGCCTGTTTGATCCACAGCTGGCGGTAGAGCTGTTTGGCCCGGAAGGCGGGTTGACCCCAGGCCTTCACCTGTTCGGTGAGGGAAGAGAGGTTCAGATCAAGCAGATTCACGGGAGTCTCGGGCATACTGAGCTCCTATCGTATCGGAGCAGAGAGGTCAATTCGTAAGGGGAGAGGGTAGGGGGCATCCTATTCTTTAGCGGGCATAAATTCCGGAGCCGTTGATTTTCAGGGTTCCAGTTTCAGCCAGGGTCCGATTTTCTCCAGGGTGCGGGGGCCGATGCCGCGGACCCGGAGCAGGTCCTCCTTGCGGTCGTAGGGTCTTCCCTCAATAATGGCCAGCGCGGTGACATCTCCGATTCCGGGAATGCGCATGAGTTCATCGCGGGAGGCGCGGTTGAGGTCGACGGCCTCGGTGGCGGGCTGGGTGCCGAGGGCGATCCGGGCTTCGGATTCCTCCCGTCGTTGCTCTCTCCGCTCTGAGGGGAGGCTTTCCCAGTCGGTGTATTTCCACGCCCCCCGGGCATTGCGGGCGGCAATGAGTTCGGCATCTTTAAGCTGTTCCCGGTAGTCGTCGTGGGTCTGAGCATCCGGTGTGGCGCGGACCACGCCATAAGCCCGGGCCAGCCCCTGCGCCACCAGCAGAGTGGCAAGATCCTGACCGGAGGCGGTTTCGACAAAGGCGTAAATTCTTTTATACTGGGCGCTCCCCCGGCCGTCGGCGAAGCTGGTGTGCACCGTAAAAGGCTGATGCAGCCAGGCGGCCGTCTGCACGGCGGCGGCCTCTCCGAGAGATTTGGCCAGACGGATAGAGTCCGAAGGGGTGTTGCCGAAGCCGGAAATCCCGAAATAGCGCCGCTGGGCCCGGAGCCGGCGGGCGTCCGACTCATCGGTCAGATGCCATTCAAAGCAATCCGCCCCATAGAGGCGGAGGGTGTGCTCCTCTCCGTCGGGGAAGCGGACGCGGAAGCTGTCTCCGTCCGCCCAGGAGGCGGGGACGAACTGGACCCCTTCAATCCGCCGAAGGCCGGAGCCCTGGAGGAATGAGAGAGGGAGGAGGAGAGCAGGCAAAAGAAATAAGCGCATGAACCACTTTTCTCCGGGGTGGGGGATTTGTCAAATTCTCAGTGCCGATTCCCAAGCAAAACGGGGGATTCTTTTGACCCTAGGTGCTTGACTTATGGCGTGGATATGGGTATTTGCCTCACCCTTTCTCATCTACTGCCCGGTTGTGTAATGGTAGCACAGGAGGTTTTGGTCCTCTCAGTCAGGGTTCGAATCCTTGCCGGGCAACCATTCATTTATCCTCCCTTTTTTCATGAAGCTTATTTCCGGCACAGCTCACCCCGAGTTGAGCAAAAAAATCTCCGAAGTGATCGGGCAAAGTTTGACCAAAATTGAAGTCAAACGTTTCCCCGACGGGGAGATTTTTGTCAAAATTCTGGAGAATATCCGGGGGCATGACGTATTTATTGTGCAGCCGACCTCGCCGCCGGGCAACGACAATCTGATGGAGTTGCTGATTCTGATGGATGCCTGCCGCCGGGCCAGCGCCAAGCGGATCATTTGTGTGCTTCCTTACTATGGGTATGCCCGCCAGGACCGCAAAGACCAGCCCCGGGTTCCCATCACGGCCAAACTGGTGGCCAATCTGCTCACCACGGCCGGCGCCAGCCGGGTGCTGACCGTGGATCTGCATTCCCAGCAGATTCAGGGCTTTTTTGATATTCCGGTGGATCATCTCTACGGCAGTCCGGTCATCGTCAGCTACCTGAAAAGTCTGGAGCTGGAGAATCTGGTGGTGGTGTCTCCGGACACCGGCGGAACCAAAATGGCCTACGCCTACGCCCAGCTGTTGAATGCGGACATTGCGATTGTGGCGAAAAACCGCCGCAGTGCCACAGATGTGGACGTGATCAGCGTGGTCGGCGATGTGGAGGGCTGCAACGCGGTGCTGGTGGACGACATGACCACGACCGCAGGCACGCTCTGTGCGGCCAGCAAAGTTCTCAAAGAAAAGGGAGCCAAGTCGGTCCGGGCCGCAGTTTCCCACTGTCTGCTGAACGAGGACGGGATCGCCCGGATCCGCGCATCGGCCATTTCCCATGTGGTGACCACCGATTCCGTTCCGCCTCTGGTGGATGAGGGAGACATGGTTACCCGCCTCAGCCTTAGTAATCTGCTGGGCGACGCCATTTTACGAATTCACAACTATCAGTCCGTGACGTCCCTGTTTCGGATCCACTAATTCTAAACAAAGATCACCCCCAGGAGTTTTCCATGGTAAACCAAAATGTAGCCTTCAAAGCGGACAGCCGCACTTCCGCTCACAAATCCGATCTGACCCAGTTACGGGCTGATGGATTCATCCCTGCCGTCATCTATTCGAAAGGAGAGACCGGAGAAACCGTTCAGCTGAACGAACATGATTTTAACATGATGCTGAAGCATCATTCCGGTGAAAATCTGATGATTGAGCTGCAGGTCGGCAGCGGGGCCGCCCGCAATGTGCTGATCAAAGAGATTCAGCATCACCCCATCACCGCCCGCATCCTGCATGTGGATTTCCACGAAATCAGTCTGGACCGCATGATCAAAGTTATGGTTTCCCTCGACTTCGAAGGCACTCCCAAGGGCGTGAGCAATGGAGGAGGCACTCTGGACATTCAGACCCGCGAAATCGAAGTGGAATGTAAAGCATCCGATCTCGTGGAATCCTTTGAAGTGGACGTCAGCGAACTGGGGATCGGGGATCATCTGTCGGTGGCAGACGTGAAACTGCCCGCAGGATTTGAACTGCTGTCTGATCCCAACCTCAGTATCGCAACCGTGCTCAAACCCCGCGTTGCCAGCGGAGCGGATGAGGAGGAGGAAGCCGGAGGCGCATCTGAGCCGGAAGTGATCACCGGAGCCAAGGACGACGAATCCGAAGAGAGCTGAACGGTTCGGAATGATGACGGAAAAGGGGATTCGATTGGTGGTGGGTCTGGGAAATCCCGGTGAACGCTACGATCACACTCCCCACAATATCGGATTTGAGGTGCTGGATCTCCTTGCCGAACGTCATCAGTTTCGATTTCGTCGCGCTTTCGGCTTGCAGGCATGGGGGGCGGCTTGGCAGGTAGGGGGTTCGACGGTGCGGGTGCTCAAACCCCGCACTTACATGAACCGTTCCGGCGTGGCGGTGCGAAAGGCCATGCGGCGCTGGAAGGTTTCCCCGGAGGAACTGCTGCTCGTGTTTGACGATGTGGCCTTTCCGCTGGGGCGCCTGCGCATCCGGAAACGGGGGAGCGCGGGCGGACACAACGGAGTGACTTCGGTCATTCGCGAACTGGACAATTTAGAGGATTTTCCCCGGCTGCGGCTGGGGGTAGGTCCACGGCCTCCGGGCGATCAGCTGATTGACTATTTGCTGAGTCCCTGGAAACCGGAGCAGGCGCCCCAGGTGGCGGCGCTGCGGGAGCAGGGGGCGGATGCGCTGGAACGGATTCTCCGGGACGGTGTGACCCCGTCCATGAATTTTTTAAACTCGGGCGTGCCCGGGACGTGATGATAACGACAAGCAGAAAGAGAACGATTATGAACCGATATGAAGCAATGGTGATTCTTCCCGAATCCCTGACCGAAGATGAAATTGAACAGGGTCTGGACCGTCTGACCGCCACCGTGAAAAAACTGGGTGGACAGGCCTCCAAAGCCTCCCGTATGGGCCGCAAAACCTTTGCCCGGCCGATGCATAAACAGACCGTGGGCGAGTACGCGCTGCTGCGCTTCGAGCTGGACGGCGAAAAGATTGCCGAACTGCAGTCCATCCTCAAACTCGACGAGTCGATCTTCCGGGTGCAGTTCACCCGTCTGCCCGACGCCGCCACCGCCTGAAGAGGACCCCTGCGATGTCAGCCTCTCTCAACCGGATCGTGCTCTGCGGAAATTTGACCGCAGACCCTGAACTGTCGTACACCCCTTCGGGAATGGCGATTGCCCAGCTGCGGCTGGCGGTGAATGAGCAGGTGAAAAACCAGCAGGGGGAATGGGTCGACCGTCCCTGCTACGTGGATGTCACCGCGTTTGGCCGTCAGGCGGAAACCTGCAACGAGTATCTGGAGAAAGGATCTCCGGTACTGCTGGAGGGAAAACTCCGCTACGAGACCTGGGAAGCGAAGGACGGGGGCGGCAAACGCAGCAAGCATTCCGTGGTGGCGGACCGGGTTCAGTTCCTCGGAACCCGCCGGGAAGGGGGCTCCACCGCCTCCACTCCGGCCAAACCTGCCATCCAGCCTCCCAAACCGCCGTTGGCGGACGGGGGGGATGATGAGGATATTCCTCCCTTTTAACTTATATAACTTTCAAGGGGCCGGCACGCCGCCGACTCCGCCTGCGGATGAAAAAAGCCGCGTAAAACCCAAAGGAAAAACCGACAATGGCTAAAGACAAATGTGCGTACCTCGAAGGGGTACAGGAAATTGACTACAAAGACCATGAACTGCTGAAAAAGTTCATGACCGAACAGGGGAAAATTCTCCCGCGCCGGGTCACCGGAGCCAACTCAAAACAGCAGCGTCAGGTCACCCGCGCCATCCGCAAAGCGCGGGTCATGGGACTGCTTCCCTGATTGATCAACTTTAACGGAGAAATTTCCAATGCCTAAGAAACTCATTTTATTGAACGATGTAGAAGGACTCGGGATCATCGGGGATGTGGTCACCGTGGCCGACGGTCACGCCCGCAACTTCCTGTTGCCCAAGGGACATGCCCAGCCGGTGAGCGACAGACTGATTGAAAAACTGGCCGATGCCCGCGCAGAACGCGAAGCGGAACTGCGGGAGGCCAAAGCCGGTGCGGAGGCTTTCGCGGAGAAAGTGAAAGCCACTTCCATTACCCTGTCCGTGAAAACCTCGGCCGAAGGCCGTCTTTACGGATCGGTTGCTGCGGCGGAAATCGCCGAGGAAGCCAACAAAAAAGGTCTCAAAATTGACACCAAACAGGTGCATCTTGGTGCGCCGATCCGTCAGTTGGGTTCTTATGAAGTCCGGATTCGACTCCACCCCGAAGTTGCAGCAGATCTGAAGGTCGAGGTTGTAGCCGACGAGGAGGCGTAAGCCGGTGTCCAGAGCCTCCGTTTCCAATCATTTGGAAAGTCCGCCCCATGATGAAGCGGCGGAGCGGGGGCTCATTGGATGCGCAATTAACAACCCGGATGTGGTGATCGACCTGGCGGTCGAACGCGGCATCCGGGTTGATTCTTTTTATCTGCAGGCGCATCAGCAGCTCTGGGACACGCTCACGGAGATGCAGACCGCCAACAAGCTGATCGACGGGGTCATGCTGAGCAACCGTCTGCGGGATAAAAAGATTTTCGAGGAGGTGGGGGGGATCGCCTATTTGCAGGCGGTGATGGATGCGGCGCCGATTTCGGTGCATGCGGAGAGCTATGTGCAGGTGGTGCATGAAAAAGCGTTGATCCGCAAAGTGATTGCCTGCGCCCGCGAGGCGGTGGAAAAATGCTAAATATCAACTTTTTTTAACTTTGCATATTTACCAACATCTTTATGCAGAAGCTT